>NZ_JBQENZ010000023.1:0-142186 GCF_052044935.1 Ensifer sp. 22460 | reverse complement strand
GAAAATCGTCGTCTCGGGGCTGTGGACCGAAGTCTGCAACACCACCTTCGCGCTGTCGTGCATGCATGACACCGACTACGAGATCTACATGGTTGCCGACGCCTCCGGCGGCACCTCGGCCGATGCGCACAAATACGCCATGGACCGCATGGTCCAGGCCGGCGTTATCCCGGTGACCTGGCAGCAGGTCCTGCTCGAATGGCAACGCGACTGGGCCCGCAAGGAAACCTACAATGCCGTCACCGCACTGGTGAAGGAGCATTCCGGCGCCTACGGCATGGGCATCGATTACGCCGTCACCATGGTTCACAAGGGTGACGAACGCGTCAGCCACGGCAGGACGATCGGCCCCAACCCGGCAAAATAACGGGGCGATCTGCCCACCGCGCAACACCCCAGAACCACAATAATGACCGGCTTCGCTAGAAGCCGGTCATTATTGTGAATGATTCACATCACGCCCACATTGACCTGCCCGGGTCGCTTGCAAAGGAAACACGCATGCACGCTTTATCCAACCAGCTGGCCCCTTATCTACTCAGCCTTTTGCGCATCGTCTCGGCCCTCGTCCTCTTCAGCTACGGAACGCAGAAGGTCATCGGCTTTCCCGCAAGTAACGGCGGCGGACCGCCCGTCGGCTCCCTGCCCTGGATTGCCGGATTGTTCGAACTCGTCCTCGGCTTCACGCTGCTGGTCGGCTTCAGAAGCCGGCTTTCGGCCTTCATTCTCTCGGGCGTCATGGCGTCGGCCTATTTCCTGCGCCATGCGCCGCAGGGCTTTTATCCGGCTCAGAACGGCGGTACGGCCGCCATCATCTTCTGTTTCGTGTTCCTCTATCTCGCTGCCGCAGGCGGCGGACCCGTCGGTCTTGATGCGGCGCGCGGTGACGCCAAGCTTTGACGGTCGGTCGCGCCGGTCAACCGTCGACGACGTCGCCATAGTCCAGATGGCGAGCGTACCAGGCGGCCACGAACGGGCAACGGATGACGACTTTCCGGTGGCTCGCCCTCACGAGGTCGAAAACGCCGGTCACCAGCCGCGACCCGATCCCGCGGCCGGACAATTCCTCAGGAACCTCCGTATGGATCAACACTAGACGCCCATCCTCCTGGCGGTAGTAGACGGCGGCGATGCCCCCGTCGACCGCCAGTTCGAAGCGGCGCAGCTCCGGGCGCTCGATAACCACATTGTTTTCGGATTGGTTCATGGGACACTTTCCCTTCTCCGGCCGGGCTTCAAACGGCCTGTTGCAGAAACTGATGGATAGGAGGCGACGATCCGTTTGCGCTCCCGCCGTTTTCGCCGGACAAAACAAGCTTCTTGTCCAGGCGCACCGATACCTAAGTGTAGTTACGTGGCACACCGCGCAGGTCTACCTTTCAACCATCTCCTCGTTTCCAAGGGGGCAGACAGCATCTTCCAGTCCCGGCTTCGGTATCCCCTCCCCGAAGCCTCGGGCCGCCCCGGCCCGCTGAGACCGTCTCCTGCCGCAGGAGACGGTCTTCTTTCTGCGTTGCGGTCAGCCTCGAAAAGAAACAGGGCGCGATCCGACATCGGTATGGCGGGCGCGCCGGTTCTTACGTCTGCCTAGCGGTCGAAGAGATGACGGAGCTGTCGGGGTTGCGATCGCAGATACTGATCGGGCGCCCACACCCGCTCGCCGAAATGCGCGGCGGCATGCCAGGGCCAGCGGGGGTCGTAGAGAATGGCGCGGGCAATCGCGATGAGGTCGGCATCGCCCGTGGTCAGGATTGCTTCGGCCTGTTCGAACTCGGTAATGAGGCCGACGGCGATGACCGGTATCGCCACATTCTCTTTGACGGCGCGCGCAAAGGGGACCTGATAGCTTGGGCCGATCGCGATTTGTTGGTGGGACACAAGGCCGCCCGACGTGACATGAATGGCCGAGCAGCCACGTGCTTCAAGCGCCTGGCAAAAGGTGATGGTTTGCTCGATATCCCAGCCGTTCTGCGCCCAGTCGGTCGCCGAGACCCGCATCGTCACCGGCCGGTCCGCCGGAAATGCCGCGCGAACGGCCTCGAAGACTTCAAGGGGGAAGCGCATGCGGTTTTCCAGCGTTCCACCATAGTCGTCCGTGCGACGGTTGGAGAGGGGCGACAGGAACTGATGCAGGAGATAGCCGTGGGCTCCATGAATTTGGACAGCGTCCAGCCCGAGAGCGGCGGCGCGCCTGGCGGCATCGGCGAAGGCCGAGCAGACCTGCGCAAGGCCGCCGCGATCGAGCGCCACCGGATGGTCATAGTCATCGTGGAAAGGGACAGGACTCGGTGCGACGGTTTGCCAGCCGCCTTCGTCCTTCGGGTTGATCTGGCGGCCGCCTTTCCATGGGACTTGGCTGGAAGCTTTCCGTCCGGCATGGCCGAGCTGGATGGCGATGGGCATGTCGGACCACCGTCGCACCCCGTCCAGAGCTCGGCCCATCGCGCGCTCGCAGGCATCCGAATAAAGCCCGACATCGCCATAGGAAATACGGCCCTCCGGCAGGACCGCGGTCGCCTCGATGGTGAGCACAGCCGCACCCGACAGGGCCAGATTACCGAGATGGATAAGATGCCAGTCGGTCATCTGCCCGTCCGTGGCCGAATATTGGCACATTGGCGCGATGACGATGCGGTTTCGCAGATTAAGCGATCCCATTTCGAAGGGCGAGAAAAGCCTGGTTCCGCTCATGATCGTTCTCCAGAGGTCGACAGGGCCTGACGGATCGGCCCATGTTTCGCCGTTTGGCAGCGAGGTTGCAATCTCTCGGTATCGAAGGGGCTTCAGAACTTGCCGTTCCGGCCCTACCATTTCGATTGGGCTCGTGCTGGACGCGGAAAGGCTTTCGGCGCGGGCTCAGCTATCAGACGTGATCCGAACCCGCTGGGCTGCAGCGACATCGCTCCGGTTTTCTCCCTTCGGCATGTGACCGAACATGTGGGGCTTGATCTGGTTGATCCAGGAAATCACCGCCGGCTCCTTGCCCCACAGAGTTTTGGCAAAAGGAACGATCTGTTCGCCGACGAGAATTCCAAGAAGGCCGACCAGCGCGATGACCGGCGGTGCCGGCGAGCGGACATTGAGGAGGCTGTAGACAATGCCGACGAGAAGTCCGGCGCCGAGTGACAGGAGATAGAGTTTCATGACGGTGATCCTTGATTGTGGTGGCTGCCACTCCGAGTGGTTTGACCCAGAGTGGCTTTGCCTATCGCATCGCTTAGCCGGGTTCGGGCCGATGCGTTTTCCAGGGTGGACGCGCTGCTTGCGAATGGCACCGATCAGGCGCCGGTCCTATGCAGCAAGCGGAACCAGATTTGCCTCGATCTTGTCGCGGAAAGATTCGTATCGATGCGGCAGCTTCAGCGCCTCGCCGAGATGGGCGGTGTCCTCGTCGCGGTCGAAGCCGGGTTCGTTCGTTGCGATCTCGAACAGGATCCCGCCCGGTGTCCGGAAGTAGATCGCCCAGAAATAGTCGCGATCGATGACGGGAGTTACCTGGTAGCCGGTGTCCATCAGCGCCTTGCGCACTTCGAGCTGTTTTTCACGGTTCTCGACGGCAAAGGCGATGTGGTGCACCGAACCCGCTCCCTGACGCGCAAACGGTGTCTTCGGGAGCGCAGCGAGGTCGATCGTGTCTGCACCGTTGCCGCCTGGAATGATGAACCGCGTGACGTCTCCTTCGACTTCAGAACGCTCATAGCCCATGAAACGGAGGAGTTCTTCGGTCGCCGCCGTGTCGTGAAGGTTGAAGCGCGCACCGCTGAAGCCGCGAATGGCATTGGCCTCGGAAATTCCCTCGGCAAGCCAGGGGGCGCGGGCATCGTCGGCTGCTTCGACCAGGGCGAGGCCATCACCATCGGGGCCCGTGAAACGCAGGCTATTGGCGCCAAAGACCGTGTCGGTCTGAATACCACCCACACCTTGCGCAATGAGGCGGTCCTTCCAGAAGGCCAGCGCCCCCTTTGGAATGGAGAACTGGGTCTCGCCGACTTCGCCGACGCCCGGCCGCCCGATCATCATGTGCGGGAACGGAAAGTACGTCATGACGGTACCAGGCGTACCGTTCTCATCGCCATAATAAAGGTGATACACACTCGGATCATCGAAATTGACCGTCTTCTTCACGCGGCGAAGGCCGAGTGTGTCGGTGAAAAATCTGTTGTTCTGCTGCGCATCCGACGCCATGGAGGTGACGTGATGCAGTCCCTTGATATCCTTGATCATGGCCCGTGCCTTTCTTCGTTGACAGTGTTCGTCGATGCGTAGAGATGTACTCGGGTTGATTACCTCGCGGAATTGCAATATTTCTTTCGAGTGAGTTGCGATTTTTGAAACAATAGAGATGAACGATCATAAAGCCCTGAAAATTTTCCTGATGGCCACCGAGAAGCGCAACTTCGCTCAGGTTGCCCGCGAGCTCGATATGACCCCCGCTGCCGTCACGCGGGCCATTGCCGCGCTTGAAGATGATCTCGGCGTCCAGTTGTTTGTTCGCACGACCCGCCAGGTATCGCTGACGACGGACGGCGCCGTTTTTGCCGCCCAGATCCAGCCGGCGGTCGAAACGCTCGAAAACGCGCGGCGCGACGTCAAGAATGCACACAAGGCTGACCAGGGACGTCTGCGGATCAGCGCGCCGACCTGGCTCGGCAAGACGGTGCTGCCGCCGATCCTCTCCGGCTTCCGGGAGCTCTACCCGAAAATGTGCTTCGAGATCTCGCTGTCGGACGGCTTGGTCGATATCGTTGACGACGATTACGATCTCGCGATCCGCATTTCGTCGGCCCCGTCGGACAAATTCACAATATGGCGCAAGATCAAGGTGGTCCCGAGGATATTGGTGGCCGCGCCAGGCAGCAGGTTCGCTGAGATGCAACACCCGAGCGAGCTGACCCCGGACGATTGTCTCGCATACAGCGGCGAAAGCCGGCGGGAGAACTGGCTGCTTTCGGACGGAGGCTCAAGCATCACCATCGTCGCCGGAAGAGCATTCAGCGCCAACAATGGCGAGGTCCTGGCCGACATGGCTGCAGACGGCGCGGGCGTAGCGATGTTGCCGGGATTTCATATCGCCGAGCATATTCGCAGCGGACGGCTCATCCATGTTCTGCATGGCTGGTCGCCACCAGACCTTTGGTTGACACTCTACTATCCGCCCTACCAGGCCCTACCGCCGCGCATCGCGACGTTCTCGAAATTCTTCGAGGAACAACTGACCGCTCATATGGTCATGCTCGACTAGAGCATCCCGCTTTCAAGTGGAATCACTCGAAGCGAAAAGATGCTCTAGAATCAAAGTGCTGGAGCGTACTTTTGTGCGTTCATGACGATCTGCGCTTCTTGTGAGAAAAAGAGGCGCCGGCAAGGGCGGCCACGCCATTATTGCCTGACGCCAAAACGTTGGCGCTTGCTCTCGGCCCAAAATTAAACCAAATGTCTGCTCTCTCCCGCGAAGATGCGACCCAAGCTTGCACAAACCTCCATTCTAGAATTGAAGCTGCCGGGCCGGGCCATTGTACAATCTGATATCGGTCGTGCTGAAGAAGCGCCTCGACCTCCCATTCAAGACATCGCCAGATTTCCGCGCGAGGATCGTGGAAGTCCCGGGCTATGGATGAGCGAGCGGGAAGTCGCCAGACTGCGGCACGATCTGCGAAAGGTCGCGCAGCGATCGGTTCCCGATGGAGAGCTGGACTACGGCGTCTTCTCCGAGCGTGAAGATGCCCCCGCCGGGACGATCGTGACGGTCGTCTATCGGGTTCCCGACGGTGAGCCGGACGCCTTCAACGCCTGCCCGGTCATCCAGGTCTCTCTCTCCGGCAAATCCGTCGACGTTCTCCACCTGGGGCTGGTGATGATCGATCCCGCAGTTCGCAGCGCGGGGCTTTCCTGGGTGCTCTACGGCCTCACCTGCTTTCTTCTTTTCCTACGCAACCAGCTTCGTCCGCTCTGGATTTCAAATGTCACCCAGGTCCCGGCCGTTGCCGGCATGGTGGCCGAGACGGCGCCGCATCGCCCTCGACAGACGTTTCGTGGTCGCCTGCGGCCGAGGCATCGAATGCTTGAATCCCACGGGATGGCTGGAAATTCACTGATTGCGGCCAACAGGCCCCGTCTGGCGGAGAGGGAGCCGTCGAATATTTCCGATATCGGATACCGAATTTACCCATAAAACGACGACCCCCAGCTGTTCCCATTCGAAAAACTGACCTCACGCTTAGAGATTCATCGCTGCCTGCGCCTGCCCTTGTGTTGGTCGGTCCGCGAAGAAGTGAAGGTGGCAGCGCTTGGGGGCAAAGCGGTCGCATATGGCGGCTTGAAATCGCCTTCCTTGGACCTACCTACCATTGCGTTGCCTACCTTGAAGGAGCGCAGCCATGGAACTCACCGTGGTGCCCATCGTCAAGCCGGACGCCGCCAACTTCATCTTTGGCCAGTCGCATTTCATCAAGACTGTGGAAGACCTCCACGAGGCGCTGGTGGGCGCGGTTCCTGGCATCCGCTTCGGGCTGGCCTTCTGCGAGGCCTCCGGTAAGCGGCTGGTGCGCTGGTCGGGTAATGAAGAAGCCATGCTCACCCTCGCACGTGACAACGCATTGGCCATTGGCGCCGGCCACACTTTCCTGATCTTCCTGGGCGACGGATTCTTTCCCGTCAATGTGCTGGCTGCGGTGCGTGCGGTGCCAGAGGTCTGCCGCATCTATTGCGCGACGGCCAATCCGACGCAGGTGATCGTCGCGCAAACGGAGCTAGGCCGCGGCGTGCTCGGCGTGGTGGATGGCGCCTCACCGCTGGGTGTCGAAACCGACGCAGACATTACGTGGCGGAAAGACCTGCTGCGAAAAATCGGCTACAAGCTGTAGGCAGTGTGAAGTCGACGTGCCCGCATGGACAACACCGTCAAGCTCGTGACCCAGACGCGCGGACCGTTCGCGCAACGCCCGCGATGACCCCGCTGCGGCGCGCAGGGTCGCCATACGCCATAACTCCGGCGGCGCTATGGTTGCCCATCAAGGGGACTTGCTGCGCAGCAACAGCGTCGGTGCGCACCGAGCCGCCGCGGCAGTTCCAGTCGATACATTATGTGATCCTAGCCACACAGATAGCGAACATTTAAGTTGTTCTCGCAGGATTGCGAAGGAACTGGTGCGATACGCAATCCAGATAACGCTGCCGGATACACTTTTCTCCGATCTGTGTTCAGAACAAAACTTCCATCGGAAATGACTGCAACACATGCCGCGTCGACGCACACGGAGATCGAAATCACGTCTTCGAAAAGGCGTGGGATATGCGCTCATATGATCGTCGGAACTCCATTCGGAATCGGCCCGTTGGACTTCGACCCAGGGCGCAAATATCATAGAGTCATTGCCACCTTCGGGTAGATGCCCAAATGGCCGAAGAACACGTCAAGCGCCGTCTTGCCGCTATCGTCGTCGCGGACGTGGTTGGTTATTCGCGCTTGATGGAGATGGACGAGGTTGCGACGCTGGCCGTACTGAAGGAGCGCCGGGCGACAATTCTCCAGCCTGTCGTGCGCGCACATGGCGGCCGCATTGTCAAAGTGATGGGTGATGGGGTTCTCGTTGAGTTCACGAGTGCTGTCAACGCCCTCTCAGCAGCGATCGAACTACAGCGGCGGATGGCGGATGCAAATGCTTCGCTGCCAGAGGCGCAACGTATAGTCCTGCGCATCGGGATCAACCTCGGCGATGTTGTCGTGGAAGGCAGTGACCTCTATGGCGACGGCGTCAACATCGCCGCACGGCTGCAAAGTCTTGCCGAGCCGGGAGCCATCTATGTCTCGGCGGGCATCCATGATCAAGTCAAACGAAAGCTCGCACTTGGCTACGATGATCTCGGGCCGAAATCCCTGAAAAACATCGCCGAAGAGGTTCACGTCTATCGCGTACTTTCCGAGGCCGAGGCCACGAAGGATCACGCGGAAAAACCGGATCTGCCGCTGCCTGCCAGGCCGTCCATCGCCGTGTTGCCGTTCACCAATCTGAGCGGGGAAGCCGAATATGACGTTTTCGCAGACGGATTGACAGAAGACCTCATTACCGACCTTTCAAGGAATGCCGGCCTGTTTGTTATCGCGCGCCATTCCATCTTCGCCTACAAGGGGAAGTCGGTCGATGTTCGATTGATTGCGCGCGAGCTGGGCGTCCGCTACCTCGTGGAGGGAAGTGCACGCCGCGCCGCCGGTCGCGTGCGGATCAACGTCCAGCTCATCGACGCCGTTGGCGGAGATCATCTCTGGGCCGAACGCTTCGACCGAAATCTCGAAGACATTTTCGGCGTACAGGACGAAGTCACGGACAAGATCGTCGAGGCCCTTGTTGGACGTTTGGCGGAATCACCGGCGCGTAATCGTCCAAAGAGCCTGGAAGCTTATGATCTTTGTGTCCGTGGACGAAGTCTGATCTCGGCGTTCAACAGTTCCCCAGAAGCGCTTCGCGAAGCCGAGATACTCTTGAACCAGGCAGTCTCCATCGATTGCGAATATGCGGAGGCATTTCGCTGGCTGGCTTTTGTTTACTGGCAATTGTGGGCGCAGAGTATCGAACCCACGGAAGAGAACCGATCGCGAGCCCTTGAACTGGCCCGCAAGGCATTGGCATTGGACAAGAACGACGCTGCCGGTCATTGGTTTATCGGATATTTGCTGGCCTATGAAAAACGCTGGCCTGAGTCCGATGAAGAGTTTGCAGCCGCCTTCACGCTAGAACCAAACAATGCGGATGCCCTAGCCATCTGTTCGGAGTTT
The DNA here is from genome assembly GCF_052044935.1 of Ensifer sp. 22460. Lineage (NCBI taxonomy): Bacteria > Pseudomonadati > Pseudomonadota > Alphaproteobacteria > Hyphomicrobiales > Rhizobiaceae > Ensifer > Ensifer sp. 22460. Next base: position 133,413 of record NZ_JBQENZ010000023.1, on the reverse strand, counting down.
GCGGCGTTCGCAGGTCGCGCATCGGAAGCGATCGAACTGATCCAAAGGGCGCTTCGCCTAAATCCGCACCCAGCCGGGTGGTATTATTGGCAGCTTGGGCTCGCGCATTACGCGGCCTGCCAATATGAAGAAGCCATCAAGATTTTGCGCACGGAGGCGATCTACCGCAGCCCTTCGCGCCGCATACTGGCGGCCAGCCTTGCCCAACTCGGACGCAGGGACGAGGCGATGCGTGAGGCAGCTCTTTTCATGGCGATGACCCCAAAGTTCACGATTACGCACTGGGCCGCGGCACAACCCGCCCGCAATATGGAGACGCTCCAGCGCTTTATCGAAGGCTATCGGAAGGCCGGACTGCCGGAATGATCGTGAAACTTGGAAAGCCTCAGACGGCGCATCGGTCTTTCATGTGAATTGACCGCTAGTCTAGACAATGGAATCTTTTTCTTGACGTGCTTGCTTTCGTTCGGGCTTGTAGGACGCTAGCAATTTGATAGCCATCTCAATTCCCGTAGGGCCGTTTGGGTCGACGTCATTCGCGCGACACCATTTCTCATGCTGCCGCCTGATCGCGTCCATGTCGGTCATAGAAAACGTGTTGCGCATCTCCCCTCCCCGGTGTCGCATAAGTGGGGCAAACTATCACAACTGAAATAATAGAGACCCGGCACAACTACTGGGTTTCATCGGCGTTTCTGGTTGTTTGATCCCGTTGTGTGTCTGCGGCTTGCGGTCACGCAAGAGTGGTAGTGAAGATTATGGACAGGCAGGCTGCAGGGAGGCGACTGATGGGATATGACTCGACGGGCGCACGAGAGCGCCGAATGAAGGCCGCACGCTACAGTGCGGCGTCACGCTTGCCGCCCTGGTCGTTACCGTCGCTGCGCAGGTTGCCAGTAAAGCACTCTAGAATCGAAAAGCCCCTCCCTTGCTCACGCAAAGAGGAGAGGCCCGGCGTCTGAGCGTTCGACTTCACAGACGCGGGTATTGATGACAGAGACTTCGGAAATTGATAGCCCGGTCACACGATTGTGGGCAAAAGTTGATGCCCGGTGCGCCTGCTCGTGCGACATGGTCCGAGCTACTCCTTGGAAACGGACACCCGCCACCATTTTCCGGAATAAACTCTATCCCTGCCTTATCAAATGCGGAGACGATGCTCGCTAGATTGTTGCGGATAGGCACGTGAGCTCCCCTTACAAAATCGGCAACAGTCTGGCGAGACACGTTAGCTGCTTTTGCGCGCTCTGCTTGGCTCCAGCCCAGCAGAGCTCGTGCCCCTCGGTCAATTGGGCATTCAGCACTCAGCACCGGGAGCCCGCAAATGGGGTTCGCAGGCTTCCGTAGTGTCGGCAATCCGATTGCTGGCGAGGCCACCTACTGCTGTGCCGGGGCCGCTTTTTGAAGTTCTGCCTGAACCTTCTTGGCGATGGCCGGGTTGCTCTGCGCCTCCGTAAGGATTGCTGAATATTCTTCGACCGAAATGGACGGCGAGGCTTTGACGGCCTCGACCATTTTCTTGCTGCCTTCGGTCTCCAGCTGCTTCTTCGCCGCCGTGTCCGGCGTTGCTTCTATCTTTGCCGAGTATTCCTGCCTGACCTTGTCGACCTGAAGATAGGCAACCGCAAAGGCTTCGATCTTTTGTTCGCTGATGACTGCCTCCGCACCCTTGTCTTCGGCCTGCCCCTGCGTCGGCTGCGTCTCTTGCGCCTGAGCAATTTCTAAGGCAGATGCCGGACTGAAGATCATGAAACTGAGGGCTGCAGCCGTCAGCGATGCAATGGGCGTGTAACGAGTGATCATATTCATTCCTCTATGATGTACATGACGTGATCGGCAGCGACGCTGCCTTTCGATCGCCCCTCACGTCGGCTGGATACCGAACGCGTCAGTGACGATGAAACGCTGGGAAGGGCTCGGTGCGGCGGCAGCGGGGCAATTTGCTGACCATTGAACGGCAGCTTTATGGCTCACGCGGAGAGCCCAGTTAGTTATGGCTGGAGTCGAAACCAGCATTCAGCGCCAGGGTCGGCGTCTTGTCGGGCACTCTGCTCTACGGGTTCATCCGGCCACCGGTTTTCAGATGTCCTATCGCAGTCACCAGTCTGGAACGGGAACCGATACTCCTTTTTTCGTGTAGAGCTGCGCCGGCCGAAAGCGGCAATGCGAGCAAGCCGTGAGTCATCCATCGTGTAAGGAGTGGCAAAGTTTCTTGGCGATCAACGATCGGTTCCGAACGGGGCCAGAACATCCACAGGACGAAACGAAAAAACCTACCCAGTGATTAGCCCGCACGGAGGAGAACGATTGATGCCGGGGGCTGATAGACCAACACTCTCCTCGGCAGTTTTACCAACGACTACCGGTCGTTGGGCGCCAGGGATGTGAAAACAAATCAGCGCTTCATGGCAACGACATTGGCTTCGTCATCGAAAAGGCCGGAGGGAATTTCATGTTTTGTTGATGCGCTGGTTTTGCAAATTTTAATGCACCACCAATTCGCTCAGCGCGTGGTCCGGGACGAGAGCCAGAGCTAGGCGCGCACAGGGGGGTGTTTCTGCCGGCAACTGCGCAGCGAGAGGGGGTCAGCTTGCACATGAACGATTGGACACAGACGGACGCGGCAATATTCGAGCATCAGCCGTCATCGATTGGAAGGCCGAGGCTGTCACCGCAGACGGGAGTGGTGACGTGTTCTTGAGGATCGAATTCAGCGTCGACCCGGGCGGAACAGATGTGTCGTCGCTGCAATTCAGGTTGACCGTGCAGCAAGCAAAACACATTGGCGCGAAGTTGAGTTCCATCTCGAACCAGCCCCACAAACGTCGGATCTTATCTGCCGCAGCGCCCGACAGTGCGTTTCGGCGTAGGTACCCGCAACCCAGAGGGGAGCGCGGTCCCGATGCCGATTGGCGTGCCGCTTCCAGGAAGCACAAACCGTGGATCGGAGGCGAAGTACCCATCGCTGTAGAGCCAGGCATCACCAAATCTCCCAGAGGCACTGCATGAAAGCTGAAGAAACGTCGCTAAGGTATCTAATTCTCCGGCCTGACGGCGCCGTTGGGGAGATTGAGTTGAAGCAGGAAGTCACCGCAGCGCTCGAGCGGCTTCCGGTTGATCCTTCGCTTTACTTCGATCTTTGCGAAGCAAACCTTCTTATTCCGCTTAAGCAGTTGGTCAACGCGCGTGCGCGCGAAAGAGGCATCGCCAATGCGAACCGCCATATGTTGGCGGCGGCGAAAGGCAGCTAGGAGGGACGGAAACCGCTCACGGTCCGCGCCTTGGGCGCGAGCTGTGGCTCGAGGTGGATGGGAATTCGACTTTGCTCAACGCTCGTCATTCGAATTGGCGGGCGATACCCCGCTGCACCGGATGACCAGACACCTTTGAATGGTCCCTGCCTCCAGCGAACCGGCACAGCCCCAGGGCCGCATGAACAATTTCGACGAAATGCCACGATTGCGCTGTGGAAATCGCCCGGATTTAGGCCCTGCTCGCTGGGACGCCAGATGACAAGAGGGATCCCGTTAGGCGAGAATTCCCGCGTCATCATGAAGGGAAAACAATGACAACAACCAATGAGATTGCAGAAAAGATCGCGACCGAACATGGCTTGACCAAAGTCCAGAGCAAGGCGGTTGTCGAGGCAGTCTTCGCCGCCGTCACCGCTGCCGCCACATCCGGCGCCGAAACATCGATCCCGGGCTTTGGCAAGTTCAAGGTCAAGGACACGCCTGAGCGCGAGGCGCGCAATCCGGCAACCGGTGCGACCATCAAGGTTCCCGCTGCGAAGAAGTTGTCCTTCGCGCCGGCCAAAGCTCTCAAGGACGCGCTGAACGGCTGATGCGACTGGGAGGTGCAAGAACTGGAAGATGCGGAGGCTGTTGAGGGCGCCACGGCTTCTAAACGTCGGAACGATGCTTCCCGCGCTGCGCTCCACTTCACAGTGGTGGTAGCTGGTCGCCCCGAACCTTCGACGATTGCGGATTGCACGGCAGAACCGGCGGGCAGAGGCACTTGAGCGAGCTGAGACCCGAGGCGGCTTGGGTCCGGCCCATGCGGTTCTCGACGAAACTTTATGCGATCCGAAAGGCACATAAGGGAACAAACACCGCACATCCCCCTGAAGCCGTGCACTGCCACGGCTTGCGACATGAAGTCGTGCTCTGGACACGGGAGCTCTCATAATGTGCCGGGTAGGTCAAAACGGGCCGGTTGAGCGGGTGGCAGGGATGTACCTGTCGAGGATTGCCGTGCTGCTGCTATCGGCGGTGGCATGCGCGTACCGATGGCGAACAAAATTGCGCTGATGGCTGCAAATCCGGCAAAGAGCAGGAACATACCAGGTCCGCCAAAAGCACTAAGCATCGCACCGCCGAGCGTCGGTCCTATGAAGTTCCCGATCGTTGAGAACGAGTGAGCACCGAAGTAGCTGCCTCTGTTCCGTTCGTTCGAGATATCGTCGACCAGCATGTACTCGCAAGGCACGACCAGAATTTCGCCCAGGGTAAATACAACCATCGAGGCCGCCAGCCCCCAAAAGCCGGCGGCGCTCAGGAAACCGATTTCACCGAAGACAAACAGCATGCAGCCGATGACAAGGCCGTTGAGCGCGCCTGCGCCTTGGATGAACCTGCGGGCAAAAGGATTCCCGATCAGGACAGCCACACCGTTGATCGAAACGAGGTAGGCGTAGATTTCCATGCCCCCGGCGACATTTCCCGTGAGATACGGGGCGAGTGTCGCTGACCATTGACCATAAACCGCAATCAACAGTGTGCCGCCACCGAGAAAGAAAGCCAACCGTGGATCGCGGATCGCCGCCTTCAAGCTTTCAAGCAATGGCGTGGAAGCGGGTGCTTTGGAAATATCGTCGTATTGGTAAATCGGAACGTTCAACATGTGCAGGACAAGCGCGAACATCGCGTAGACAACGCCTGCAATGACGAAAAGCGTGGTGGACGTCGCGCCAGCGGCGATTCCAATCAGCGGTCCGACGGCCCAACCGACATTCGTCGCCGTATAACGCCAGGAAAAATACTTGAGGCGCAGCGGCTCTGGGCAGACGTCGCTCATCAGTGCACGTGAAATCGGCTCATAGATCGCGAGTGCCACGGCGGCGACGATCTGAGCAATGCAAAATGCCAACACGGTTTCGGCCAAACCCATACCGATTAACGCAAGGGCCATGGAGAGCAGGGTAAACGTCATCACGGTCTTGCGCCCCACTCTGTCCGACAGGGAGCCGGCGAAGGGAGCTGTGACAGCGCCTACCAAGGGGCCTATCCCCAGAAGCGCACCAATCATGGCCGGACCGAGCCCGAATGACTGCTGCAATTTTATGGCAAGGAACGAGAGCGTCGTTGCGCGCGCGATGGTCACGAGTCCTGACCCCGCGATGAGGAACAGGACGTAGTTGAGTTGTTGTTTGTCGTGCCTCATCTGCGCTCTCAGCAATTTATGGTCGTCAATGTAGCTATGCGGTACTCGAGAACTTGCGGTCCCCAAATCAGATGAAACGCGGGCGTTTGCAACGTACGAAGTCACAATGACCACGACCTTGCTAGTCGCGAAATACCGTCAAATGACGCGCTTTCCCGGAGAGAAACGCAGCGCGAGCAATAGGAGCAGCACGATGCCGACAGCCATCGCGACCCAGGCCTGCATCAAGTCGTCTGAATGGTTTCGCAGCCAACCAGCGGCAAAGGGCATAATGCTGGCGATGATGTACCCGCCGCCCTGCACGAAGGCGGTGAGGCGGCCGGCACTGGCCGGTTCGTCCGCGTGATCGAGCGTAACGATCAACGAAAGCGGAAACAGTGCGCCGATACCCAGCCCAAGCAGGAGCATTGCCGGAAAGGCAAGGACCAGGGGCATCGCGACGAGACAGACCAAGCCTGCGAGAATGGAAAAGAGAGCGGCAGCAAGCGGTCCACGCCGATCGGGAAACCGATCAACGACCGCCGACACCGCGAGGCCGGCCACCACCTCCATCAGCGTGAGCCCCGCGAGTAGATAGCCTGCGGCATCCTCACTGCAGCCTAGCTCAACATAGAAAGGCGGTAGCCACGCAAGCACGAGCGTGTAGGCACCTGTGCCGACTCCAAAGAAGAAGAGCAGAAGCCACGCCCTGACACTGCGCCAAAGAGGCGGCGCATTAACGCTGCCGGAGACCACCCCGTGCCCGTGCGCTTCCGAAGCGGATGACGTATGCCACAGAACAAGCGCAAGGAGCGCAGGCACTCCCCACAATCCCAGCATCGTTTCCCAACCCAATAGAAGGGACAGACCGGCTGACGTCGCGGCCGCCAGCGTGGCGCCGCCCATGATGCCAGTTGAGTACAAGCCCATGATACGACCAGCATCGAGTAGGAAATGCCGTTTGATGAACCCCGGCATCAGCGCTTGAACGGCGGCAATGCCGAGGCCGCATGCCGCGGCGCTGGCGAGAAGCCCAACCCTGGAAAACCAGAAGAGTCGCGCAATGCAGGCGAGGGCGATGATCGCCGTTCCGAGGGCAATGCCGCGTCGCTCCCCTATGCACCGCTGGAGGGATGAGCCGGCGAGCGCGCCCAGCCCCATTAAAAAAACTGGGAGGGTCGTGAGTGCGCCAGCGCCAGTGGATGTGAGGCCTGAGGCTGCTTCGATGCGATCGAGCACCGGACCGATCGCAGCGAGAGCTGGGCGTAGATTCAAGGCAACGACAACGACTGCTATGATCGGAAGTGCGCTCGAAGCGGAGGCTGCTTGGTAGCTTGCACGTTGCATATTTTGGAGCCGGCGCATTATATGTATCTCTTGCCAGTAAGAATCTTGACGTCGAGATATATGATGTGATTGAAAGCATCAACAATTTTTTACACAGCGCCCGGCTAGGAGCGGAGACCCCTCACCTCTTTTCGGAGCATCCAAAAAATAACGGACCAAATCGACATGCTTTTGAGTATCCTTCCTTGCTGCGTCCTGGCTATGTTCTGCCCCTTCGCGGCGGCGAACGCTGCAGATCTGCCAAAGCGCCAATCAGGTCTCTGGGCGTTCGACTCTCCGGATAATCCCTTTGTTAAAGGGACTTTGTGCGTTGATGATACAAACACCAACTTCATAAGCACTGATGTCTGGAGCGACTTTGAGCACGAGTGCGAGATAACCAGTAGTGTGACCGATCGCTCAACCGGGCAGCTGATCTCGACTTGCAGCTCTGCCACGATCGGCGAAACAACGCTCATCGTGACGTACGACGGACTTCCAATCGCGCTACCGGTATACGTTCGTCGCTTCATTCACGGGAGTGGATGGTAAAGATGACAAAATCTCTTCAATAGTCGAAGCAACGTTCCAGGGACAATGCCCCCCCAATATGAAGCCAGGCATGCGAACGCTGGGCCTGAAACCTGCTCGTGCACAACGATAGCCCTATGTTAGTGTCTTGCGGCTAAGATTCTTAAAGTCGAGATACGTAATATGAGGCAGCCTATCGACAATTTGGATCCCGCAGCGGCAGCAGCAGCGCAGTGGCGGAGAGAGCGTCCGGACATTGATCCGTTTCCGATGGAGTTGCTCGGCCGCCTGGGAGAGATCACGCTGATCATTATGCGTGATCGTCTCACCCCATTTTTTGCGGAGCATGGCTTACAAAGCGGGGAGTTTGACGTCCTGGCAACGCTGCGGCGCTCAGGCGCGCCGTACGAACTCACGCCCACCCAGCTTTACGAAACGGCGATGCTCTCATCAGGTGGGATGACGGCTCGCATCGATCGACTTGAACGTGAGGGTTTGGTGGCGCGGCGAAGTCATCCCACCGACCGACGCGGCATACTGGTGGCGCTGACGCCGAAGGGGACCTCGTTGATCGACGCGATGCTCGCGAAACATGTCGAAAACGAACGCCTAGCACTGGCAGGACTAACGATGGCGGAGCAACGGCACCTCAATGCGCTGACGATCAAACTTCTTGCAGGCTTGAGGTTGAAAACGTTCTAGACGCTGCATCCGGGCATGGCGCCAAAATGTAAGCGTCTCAGGTCCCACAAGGGTCTCAACAATCGAGCGGAAATTTCTCATCTGCCGCTGCGAAAACGGGAACGCATCAGCCCGGCAGCTTGCAGCGGTTCATCTCGGTCTTCTCGGCACTCCGAAATCTCTTCGTCACCCGGCATCACAAACGATCCGCCCTGGCCACTCACATTCAACGCGTCCGCGCAATCGCATATTGGAAAGCCGTGACGAGCGCGGCTGCCTGATCTCAGGGGGCAGCAGGGGTAGTTCGATCACAGCTCGATAACGTGACATCTCCTTCTGATCCACTATTGCGCCCCTGGGTCCCAAGTGTTATTTGTCTTGGTTGGTAGCGTACCAATAACTCCGCGACGGGCATGTATGGTCAGGGTCTGGATTTTACCCAAATCGCGCATGGTAGGCTGCCACTGGTATGACTGCAGGGCCGATCACTGGTGCAATGCTGCATCGTCTCGCACGGATCGCCAGCGGCCGGGGTCATTACTCCCTAGCGGCGAATGCGGTCTCCTCACATCGATGGCCAGGAGGAGCCAGCAATCATGACAATCTTTCCCAATCACGCCGCGCTGGACTACGACGACCGGATTGTCCGGCTCGTCCCGGGCTATCCGCTGTCGCTCGACCTGATGGCCTGTATGCTGGCCACTCGTTTTAACGGCCCATGCCGTATTCTTGTCCCCGGATGTGGAACAGGGGCGGAAGTGCTGGCGCTCGCGAGCCTGCTCCCGTACGCGCGCTTCACGGCAGTCGAACCTTCGCCCGGCATGCTGGAGGTTGCCCGCCGCAAACTTGCCCTGGCGAGAATGGAAGATCGCGTCACGTTCATCCAGGGCATGATAGACGACTTGCCGGATGATCAGCATGATGCCGCAACGCTTTCCCTTGTCCTGCACTTCCTGCCAGACGACGGGGCCAAGGCGGCCTTGCTTGCCGAAATCGCTCGACGTCTTGTCGACAACGCTCCCCTCCTGCTTTTCGATGCGGTTTGGAGCAATGCGACGGACAACGCCCTCGGCTTCTGGCTGCAGCAACAGGGGCACGACGAAGAAACCGCGAACGCGGTGCTTAAGCGTATGAATTCGCAGTGGCATCGGCCATCGCCGGAGCGTGTCAGCCAGTTGCTGGCAGAAGCAGGGTTTTCAGCAATCGAGCCGTTCTTTCAGGCTTTTGGTTTTCTCGGCCTTCGCGCCCAACGGAGGCAGAGGAGATGACTGCCATTAATGGTATTCTGATTGTTGGCGGATACGGTCATGTCGGCAGCCGCATCGCCGAGCGGCTCCTGAAAGACGGCATCGCCCCGGTATGTCTGGCAGGCCGCAGTCTTGAAAAGGCAAGGGCAATGGCCTCGCGCCTTGGCTGCGAAGCCCGCTATATCGATCTCGACCGCGCCGAGACATGGGACGGCGCTATCGCGGGCACGGACATCGTCCTGGTCTGCATGGATCAGAAGGACACGTCGTTCCCCGCCCATGTACTCGCAACGGGGTTGACCTATATCGACATCACCGCGACGGATTCTTTCTTCCGGCAGGTGGAAACGCTCGGCGGCCTCGCACATGAAAGCGGTGGCCGAGCGGTTCTTTCTATTGGCCTCGCGCCCGGCTTGACCAACCTGCTCGTGAAGGCATGCACCGAGAAGCTGGACCATGCGAAAAGTGCGCGCATCGGCATAATGCTCGGACTTGGTGATGCACATGGTCCAGCCGCGATCGACTGGACTCTCAACCAATTGCGGTCGCCGAGAGGCGAGATCGAGACCATTCCGTTCGGCATTCCTCCGCACGGCTATCCGGCAATCCCCTTCGATTTCGCGGATCAGCATGTCGTGCGCCGGACGCTTGGTCTATCAGATGCCAGCACCTTGCTCGCCTTCGATCCACCGATGATGGCTCGCCTGGTATTTGCACTTCTCGGCTTTATTCGCGCAAAGCCCTGGCTCACGCGCCTTATGGGAAAGACAATGCCTTATATGCGGATCGGCTCGGACCGGGCCGCTCTTGCAGTCGAGGTGCGAGGCGAAGTCGATGCGCGGACAGAAATTTGCCGGGCGGTGCTGGAAGGAAGAAGGGAGGCCGACATTACCGCTCTCGTTGCGGCACTGACGGTAAAGCATCTTGCACAAACGGAAATCCGCGCCGGCGTGTGGCACATTGACCAGATCCTCTCAATCGACAGGCTAGCTCCCGCGCTGCGGGAACACGGCGTTCTCCTGCGTCTGCCGTGAGCCTCCTGCGTCGTCGTCAGCAATGCGATAAAAGAAAGGGAAAAGGGAGTCGCTCATCTTGGCCACACAACAGACGAACAAGCGCCAGCTCATCCTCGATACTGCCTTGGACATTATCGAGGCGGAGGGCATAAGGGCGTTGACGCAGCCGAAGATCGCCAAAATCTCCGGGCTCCGCCAATCGCACCTGACCTATTATTTTCCACGCAAGGCAGACCTTTACATCGCGTTGCTTGATGCGTCCCACGAGCGGGCTGAAAGGAAGGGCAGTGGGAGAAATGTTCCGCTGGAGGAAATGCTGGCGGCTCTTTTCTTCGAGCAGGAACGAATGCGCTTTTTCCTGTCGATCCTGCTCGAACTCGGCGATGATCCCGAACTTCGATCGGTCCTTTCCACGCATGCAATCGGTCTCTGTAGGGAGATTTCTGCAAGATTGGGCAGGCCTCCTGACGATCCGGGCGTCTTGTCATTTGTCGACGAATTGCGAGGATTGGGATTGAGAGCCCTTATATCTCCTCCGCTCGCCGAAGAGCGCTACAGGCTGTTACAAACAACCGCCCAGAGACATGGATTTTCCCTCCCCGGTGCAAGGGCTGAATGAAGCCTGTCACGATCGACGCGTTGGTTCTCGCCGTGGCGACCGCACGACCGTACAAACGCTTCACCGTGGCTTGTCGAATTGCTCAAGCGCAAGTCACCCAACGGCGTCGTTGCGCCCATCGCTCGTCTCCTCGTGGATCGGGTCGTCGAACTGCGCCCCGCCCCGCAGCGCGTCGTCTTGGTAGCCGGCAGTAAACCGTCGCAGATTTCGAAAAGCCTGAACTGCTGATCGCTGCGCTGTTTATCGGCCTCCTGATCGGCATGGCCATTGAGCAGTTCCTAGCCACGATGAGAAAACAACCGTGGCGGGAGAAAAACAAATCACGCTGGGAGGAAAAGCGCAGCAATGAGCGCATCATACCGGGGCCTTGGCTTCACAAGCCAATTGCGGAATCATTCGCAAGCCATCGCAATCGACGTGTTCGGCACACTCAAGACGAGCAGTGGTCGCGACCGCATCTTAGACGCCATCGCCGAGCGTTTTGGGGTGGCGTCGGGCGGTCCATGGGCAATAACTCTCGAGTGGATGGATACTGATCGGCTTCTGGGAGAACCCCGGCCTACGTTTACGCGCCGTCGGGAAGCATGGGTGATCGGCAAGGGCTGCCAAGGCGGCTTCCTGAAGGGTTGCGGTGCTTGCCTATGGCTTCCGCCAGCACGGCATTGCGCATCCACTGGTAGGCGTCTCCCTTAAAAGGGCAGGGCGTATGGTCAACGTCGGGATCGAGGGTGAAGACCTTTGGGCGCGCACGGACGCCGTTACGCGGGTTGACTTGGTCGGCGTAGCGTCCGTCGCATTGGCGTTCGCCTCACGGCGATACCGCCGTCTGACTACATTGCCCTCCGGGTTCGGTGAACTTGCACTCGATGACGAGCGCGGCCTTTGAGCCGACGGCCAGTGCGTCGACTTGCGGCCAAGCGAGGCCTGGTGGACTCCGCCCCTCTCTTACCAGCAGATTATTGGAATAGCTTGCCAAGTCGGCCAACACCAAGAGCTCTGGAACGGCCTGTCTGCTTGGATAGATCGTAAGATCGCAAAGGCAGCATCGCGCTCACTGTCGACATGATCCCCAACTTCCTTGCTCTCGGACTGCTATCGACTCTTCCTCCCTAAGCCGTCCGATCCTTGCATCGCCAATCGCGCTTCACGGTGGCAACTCCTCGCCCGTTCACCGCCGATGACGAGGCGCTATGTTGGGAGCAAGGCGGTCGTCCCCTAGACGGCTCGATCGCCACTCCCCAACCGGAGTCAGCATCAATCGATGTGACAATTTCCTGCGGGCAGCTTCGCACGGGAAGATCGGGATGGGACGGTCTATCAAATTCGAGAATGACGCCTTCGTTGTGGGCCGATCAACGTCGTTCGAGAGGCAAATGTGCTGGGCGCAGCAAAAGAGTAGCAAAGCGAGGTAAGGCCGATCGTCGCCCCGAAGTTGGACGACTGTCGGCTTCACCCCCAAGGCAGGTGAGTGCTCCAGGGATCTGCTGGCGAGATCGGTCCGCCGTTCGCTCTGCCCCTGCCTAGCGGTCCGCCTGATGATGATGATGGCGGCGCTGATGTTCTTGGTTACCGCTTGCGAACGAACTCGGTGCGCAGGACCAAGCCCTTGATCGCGTCGTGGCGGCAATCGATCTCTTCCGGGTTATCGGTGAGCCGAATCGACCTGATGACTGTGCCCTGCTTTAGGGTTTGGCCGGCACCCTTCACCTTTAAGTCTTTGATCAGGACCACGGAGTCTCCGTCGGCAAGAAGATTACCGGAGGCATCGCGAACCTCCGCGACCTTCGCAGCTTCCGCGGCGATTTCCGAGGCCGGCCGCCATTCGCCGGTCGCCTCGTCGTAAGTGTAGTCATCGCTCTGGTCACTCATGTTCACTCCGCTCTAGTACCCAATTTGTCTTATCGGATCACCGAGATGTTTTCGGCATCGGCTGCTAAACTCATAGGTGCCTGTATCCCCGTTGCCGCGCGAAATCAAACCGCAGTTCAGCGCCGGTGGAAGTCGAACGCTTGTTGCGCACCCACCATGCAAGGGTTCGAGTGGATTGGACCGGCGCAGGAAAGCCTGCCATTTCTCCTCCTCAGGATGTTCGCGGACCCAAACGCTGTGAGGTTCGGCAACCTGGGTTGATGAGTGCATAGAGAACGAGAGGCGTGTTGCAAAATGCAGATCGAAATCCGCGCTTTGAAAAGCGCTGCCTCGCAGCGCATGGCCGGGGCGGTGGTATTTGTGGCAGCTCGGAAGCCACTGAGCCCCCCTAATCGCCTGCACGGTCGGGAATAAAGCGCCACTGCCCACGCGGCAAGCAACCAGAGGAAGGAACATCACGTGCGCATTGCCCTGACACTTGCAATGCTTGCCCTTGCGCTGTCCGCATATGCAGCCGGTCACGCCGTCCAAGTCAAGGGCATGAAATTCAACCCAGCCAAGAATGTCGCCGTCGGCGACCTATCACCTTCACCAACGGCGACTTCAGACGCCATACACAAGGCGGCTTGCCATGGGCGAGAGCACCACCGTGAAGATCGCCGCCGGTGGCAAGTACGATTTAAGATGTATGTTTCGCCCCTCGATGACAGGCACTGCCACCGCGAAATAGCGCACTTCCTGCGTCAAGCCGTTAGCGACTAGTCAGGCCACTCTGGCGAGTTTTCAAAAATCCAGGGATGCAGTAGAATACCACCAATGCGGGAATGCCCCCCCTTTTTGCATCGACTTGAAAGGCCTTAGCCGAAACGGCCCAAGCACGGAACGCGATGGGCCTTTTAAAACGGCGTTCCGGCGCTTCCGAGGAAACAGCCGATGAAGACGATCACTTTGACGGACGAACAATATTCTGTGTTGCGGGCGCTCCTCGAATGGACGTGTGGCGACGCGTCTGACGATGACGGCTATGCCGACGATGAAGATGATCGTGAGCACATCAAGGCCGCACACATCGTCCTCGGCGAGGCAGCGCTTTCAGCGCTTGGATATAGCAATTCGGAAGCACGAGATGATCCAAGAATAGACGAGGAAGTAGACGCCCTTGTTTTCAGCCTCTATGACGTGATTGTGGAAGCAGCCTTAGCCTAAGCATAGGCGCCGGAGGTAGTTGCGCCGCCACTCGACGGCTGTTTTGACCTTTAGCTGCCCAAGTTGGGGAGAACTGATCGCCACCTTTAGGACACTCTATGCGTAGTTTGCCAAGGATTATCGCGCAGCATTGCGACGTGGCTCACCTATGACTGGAGTAACACCGCCTCCCTGATCGGCACATCGTTGTTCGGGGCGGTAATTGGGTAGTCGGCGAGAATGTCCATCTGAACCGCTCGCTAGATTCCCTTCGGCTAGCATACCGGAAATACTGTCACTAAGTTGAGCCAAGCTTCCGACGGGACCCACACGAAGAACCAAATGCGGCGATGCAACTGCGTTAAGTTGCATCAGGCAAATTTGCCCCACCTCGACACTGCTGGCGTTCCACCTCAACAGAGCGGGCATTGACGTTGCGCCGAGCGCGGGATGCGTCGGCACTCGTCGAAAACTAGAGCCTATTCACGCTACGAGGGTGACTTCGACTATCCCTCAAAGCTGAACCGCTCCAGCCCTATGATCGAGACCCTACCGCGAAACGGGCAGGAATGCGCAGCGTGGTTCTTTCGACGGCCGATCTCATTGGCCACGCTGGCGAGCAACGAAGCGAACCGGATCGCCGAACAGGATCAGTGAATGGGTCAACCATCGTGCCCACCATGCTGAGGTCTCACGCGCGTGATGGCGGTCGAGAGGTCGAATGGGCGTAAGCTACAGTGGATAGCATTGATCGCTTGCTTTGCGTTACAGCGGCTGATGTCCCTCAATGCGCGTCAACAGTTCATCTTCCAGCAAGGCCCTGTGCTCCCTCAGCCGTCTGACCTGCGAGGCGCAGGTAGCGAGGAGATCGATGATCTTGCGGTACTCGTCACAAAGCGCATTGAAGCGCGCGTCTGTCGCCGCCAGTCGGCGGACGGTCTCTTCATCCTCTGGGAACTTTGCCAGCAATGATTGGATACGTTCGACCATTTTGTTGGGCTCCTCACCTCGTCTTCGCGGTATCAGCCCTGGCCACTGGGGCACCTGGCTCCTGCCCGAACGACATTCCACGACTTAGTGGCTAGATCTTTATCTTTCGAATCTCGTCAACAACCTCGGGATTGGCCAGTGTCGAAATGTCCCCGGCATCCTCACTGTTCGAGATCGCCTTGAGTACGCGCCGCATGCTCTTTCCCGAACGGGTCTTCGGCATGTCGGGGACGATCACGACAGGGCGCGGCCGAGCAATCGGCCCGATCTCTCGGATCACAGAATATTCCACGCGCGAATGGCCCCGCTGTCAGGTTCGCTGCGCAATGAATTTCTCCGATGGTTTGACGCAATCCTCTTTCTGCCAGTGGACCGCGATCTCGGCCTCGGACACGTCTGCGGAACTTTCCTGTGACATAGGCTGCCTCCCAGGTCACTTTTGTGGCTGCCGTGGATCACAAGCGAAATTGAAAGGATAGCACCTGCGTGCCGGCGCCGAAACGCTGGCGCCGGTTGCCTCGCGCGGCCTCTCGAGCAAGCATTCGTCGAATGATGTGCCTGGCGGACGAGGAGCCCGATGATAGTTGCCATTGGCGAGAAACGAATGCTTACGTTTCGGTCGGCGCCTTCGCCACGAGCATCGCGGCGAAGGTGATCGGATAAGGTCGGTATCGATCCGCTCCCGAATTAAAAATGCCTATACGTCAGAATATTGTTTTGAAGCATCAATAATGAGGTGCTAGATTTCGAATATCAGGGCCAGAGCAAAGCGATGGTTGCTCAATTGCGGGCCGCCAGGGCCCTTCTCGGGATCGACCAGCGCCAGTTGGCTGAACTGGCCGGGATCTCGGTCCCGACCGTCCAGCGCATGGAGGCAAGCACCGATGTTATCCGCGGCAACGTGGACTCGCTGATGCGGCTGCTGGCCGCACTGGATACCGCTGGCATCGAGCTGATCAACGAGGGGGCGACCAGCAGAGACGGTGGTCGCGGGGTGCGATTGAAGGCATCCGCCAACGCCATGCCCTTCCAGCACAAGACCTCCAAGCCCACCGGAACAGCACGGGGGCCGAGGGTTCGCCCATGACGCCGGTTCTCGCCATGCTGCTGTGTGTGCTGGCTTTTCTGGCAACGGCGGTCCTGGCGATCTTTATGGCGCGAGCGAACCGGTCGACCTCGATCATTTACGGCATGAGCCTCGCCGTCTCGGCGATCGCCTTTGCGACAGCGCTCACTGAACTTTTCGCATCAGCCTTGCCTGCCGATCCGCCGGTGTTCGTCCTTCCCCTCGGCTTGCCGTGGCTCGGTACCCATTTCCGGATCGATGCGCTGGCCGCATTCTTCCTTACGGTCGTCGATCTCGGCGGTGTTCTTGCCAGTCTCTACGGCCTCGGATACGGCCGGCACGAGCACGCACCGCAGAGGGTGCTGCCATTTTTCCCGATCTTTCTCGCCGGCATGAATCTCGTCGTCCTGGCGGACGACGCCTTCACCTTCCTGCTCTCCTGGGAATTCATGTCGCTGGCCTCCTGGGCGTTGGTGATGACGCACCACCGCGAAGCCGACAACCGGAGGGCGGGCTATCTCTACATCGTCATGGCGAGCTTTGGCACGCTGAGCCTGCTGCTGGCCTTCGGCCTCCTTGCAGGCCCCGCCGGCAGCTACGATTTCGCCGCGATCCGTGCCGCCGGACACAGCCCGCCCGCGGCCGCGATCACGCTCGTCCTCCTGCTGCTCGGCGCCGGCTCCAAGGCCGGGCTCGTTCCGCTGCATGTCTGGCTGCCACTGGCGCATCCGGCGGCACCGAGCCATGTCTCGGCGCTCATGAGCGGTGTCATGACCAAGGTCGCGGTCTATGGATTCATCCGGGTCATCTTCGACCTGCTCGGCGGGCCGACATGGTGGTCGAGCATGATCGTGCTCACATTCGGCGCCGGCACAGCAGTGATGGGCATACTGCACGCTTTGATGGAGAAGGATCTCAAGCGACTGCTCGCCTACAGCACGATCGAGAATATTGGTGTCATATTCGTCAGCCTCGGACTTGCGCTCGCCTTCGCCGCGAACGGCATGGGTCTGGCGGCCGCATTGGCGTTGACGGCGGCGCTGTTCCACGTCCTCAACCACTCGTTCTTCAAGGGCCTCTTGTTCTTCGGCGCGGGCGCTGTCCTAACTGCAACCGGCGAGCGCGACATGGAGAAGCTCGGCGGTCTCATCCATCGCATGCCCTTTACCAGTTTCGCGTTCCTTGTCGGCTGCGTAGCGATCTCGGCGCTGCCGCCGCTGAATGGCTTTGCCTCGGAATGGCTGGCCTTCCAGGCGATCCTGCAAAGCCCGGACCTGCCGCAATGGGGACTCAAGATCATGGTGCCGGCGGTGGGCGGTTTGCTGGCACTCTCAGCAGCACTTGCCGCCGCATGCTTCGTCAAGGTGTTCGGCGTGACGTTCCTTGGCCGCCCGCGCACGCCCGTGGCCGATCATGCGCAAGAGGTCGACCGCTTCTCGCTTACCGCGATGTACGTGCTCGCCGCATTCTGCCTCCTGGCCGGCATCCTCCCCGGTTTCGTCATCGACAGTCTCGCGCCGGTGACACTGTCGCTGGTCGGCGGCAAGATGCCGGTGCAGGCGAGCGAGCCATGGCTGTCGATCGTGCCGATCGCCGAGAGCCGCAGTTCGTATAACGGAATGCTCGTCTTCCTGTTCACCGTCTTCTCGGCGTCGTTTACGGCTTACCTCGTCCATCGTTTTGCCTCGCGGGCCTTGCGCCGGGCCCCGGCCTGGGACTGCGGCTTCCTGCTGGCCGATCCGGCGACGCAATATACGGCCGACAGTTTTGCCCAACCGATCAGGCGGGTCTTCGGGACGCTCGCCTTCCGGGCGCGCGAGCGGGTGGACATGCCGGCTCCGGGCGATCTCCGGCCAGCACGGCTTGTCGTCGAGACGCACGATCTGATCTGGGACCGGCTTTACATACCGATCGTGGGCGCCGTCGGATTTGCCGCCCAGAAGCTCAATCACCTGCAGTTCCTGACCATCCGGCGCTATCTCGGCCTGGTCTTCCTCGCTCTCATCGTCCTGCTCCTGGTGCTGGCGCTATGGTCCTGATCTCCGCGCTTCTCGTCCAGGCTGTGCAGATGGTGGTCGTCGTGCTGCTGGCGCCGCTCTTGACCGGCTTCATCCGCAAGGCCAAGGCGCGATTGCTGCGTCGCCGGGGCCCCTCCGTGTTCCAACCCTACCGCGACCTCCTGCGGCTTCTGCGAAAGGACGTGGTGCTGGCGGAGAACGCATCCTGGTTGTTCCGGGTCGTCCCCTACCTGATCTTCGCGATGACGTGGGTATCGGCAGCGCTCGTCCCCACATTCGCCACCGGGCTCATGTTCAGTTGGTCCGCGGACCTGATCGCCATCATTGCCCTGCTTGGCAGCGCGCGTTTCTTTCTGGCGCTTGCCGGCATGGATGTCGGCACCAGCTTCGGCGGTATCGGCTCGAGCCGCGAGGTGATGATCGCAACGCTCGCCGAACCGGCGATGCTGATGATCATCTTCACGCTGGCGCTCGTCGCCGGCTCGACTCAGCTCTCCACGATCGCTGCGTTCATGACCTCCCCACAGGTGGGATTGCGCGTTTCGCTCGGCATCGCACTGATTGCGCTCACTATGGTGGCTATCGCCGAGAATGCCCGCATTCCCGTCGACAACCCTGCCACCCATCTCGAGCTCACAATGGTGCACGAGGCCATGGTGCTCGAATATTCGGGCCGTCATCTCGCAATGATCGAACTGGCCGCATCCCTCAAGCTGCTGCTCTACATCTCGCTGATCGCCTGCATGTTCGTACCGTGGAAACTGGCGACGCCGGGAGCCGGTCCGGATGCCTATCTCACCGGCATGCTCGCCTATATCGTGAAACTTGCGGTCGGCGCCGCCTTCCTCGCCCTGTTCGAAACCCAAACCGCCAAGATGAGGGTGTTCCGCGTACCCGAATTCCTGGGCGCAGCCCTCATGCTTGGGCTGCTCGCCACCCTTCTGCTATTCGTCTCCAGGAGCCTCTGATGACGAAAACTCTCGTCTTCGATATCGCTCATCTGCTCGCCGGTGGCCTCGTCCTTGTCAGCATGATGATGCTCTACCAGGACCGTCTTTATGCGCTTTTGAATGTCTTCGCGCTGCACTCGCTGGTGCTGACCTTATCGGTGGCCTGGCAGGCCTTCGTCCAGGATGCCCCGCATCTCTACGTGACGGCGGGGATCGCGCTCGTCTTCAAGGCCATCATCATTCCCGTGGCGCTCCACCGCATGATCCGGCAACTCGGCATCCACCGCGAGATCGAGACCGTCGTCGGCACCGGTTTGACCATGATCGTCGGCATCGGCCTTGTCGCCCTCGCGATGGTCGTGATGCTGCGCGTGACGCCTGAGGCAGACCCGTTGGCGCGCGAGGATCTCGCCTTCGCGCTATCGGTCCTGCTGCTCGGCCTGTTGATCATGGTCACCCGACGCAATGCCGTCAGCCAGATCGTCGGCTTCATGTCGCTCGAGAACGGGCTCGTGCTTGCCGCCACCGGTGCCAAAGGCATGCCGCTGGTCGTCGAGATCAGCGTCGCCTTCTCGGTTCTGATCGCCTTCATCGTGATCGGTGTCTTTCTGTTTCGTATCCGCGAACGGTTCGACACGGTCGACGTGCGCGCGCTCGACGATTTCAAGGGGAGGCGGCGAAAATGAACTTGCCCCTCGATCCGGTGGCCCTCGTCCTCTTGATACCGATCGTCGCCGCGGCGCTTCTGGCGCTCTTGCCCGGCTATCGGTTGACGGCGCGGCTCAACGTGCTCGCAAGCTTCTTGACCCTGCTGGCTGCACTTTCCTTGTTCGTGACCGAGCCACCGGCGCCGGGGCTATACCTGCTCGTCGACGATCTCAACATCGTCTTCATCATCCTCAACACCTTCGTCGGCTTCACCACCAGCGTCTTCAGCGCGAACTATATCGCGCATGAACTCGAGATCGGCCGGCTGACCCCCGCGAACCTGCGTTTCTATCATGCCATGTACCAGATCATGATGTTCGGCATGAACCTGGCGTTCGTGTCGAACAACATCGGCCTGATGTGGGTCGCGGTCGAGCTTGCCACACTCACCACCGTGTTGATGGTCGGCATCTATCGCACGCACGAGGCGCTCGAAGCCGCCTGGAAATATTTCATTCTGGGAAGCGTCGGCATCGCCTTCGCACTCTTCGGCACCATCCTCGTCTATATGGCAGCGCAGCCGGTCGTCGGCGAAGGCTACGACGCCATGGTCTGGACCCTCTTGATCACGCATGCCGCCACCTTCGACCCAGGGATTCTCAATGTGGCCTTCGTGTTTCTGTTGCTCGGCTATGGCACCAAGGTCGGTCTCGCCCCCTTGCATGCCTGGCTCCCCGACGCACACGCCGAAGGGCCTACACCGATTTCTGCCGTCCTCTCGGGGCTTCTCCTGAATGTAGCGCTCTACGCCGTGCTGCGTTTCAAGATCCTGCTCGCCGCAAGCCCCGATGCGATCGCGCCCGGGCCCCTGATGGTGACGATGGGGCTCACTTCACTCCTCTTCGCCGCCTTCATGCTCTACCGCCGCCGCGACATCAAACGCCTGTTCGCCTATTCCTCGATCGAGCATATGGGCATCATCGTCTTTGCCTTTGGCATGGGCGGACCGATCGCCAATTTTGCCGGACTGCTGCATATGGTGATGCACTCGCTGACCAAATCGGCGATATTCTACGCGGTCGGCCACATCGCCCAGATCAAGGGAACGCAGCGGCTTTCCAGCATCCGCGGTCTCACCGAAACCCATCCGGGGCTCGGTTGGGGCCTGGTGATCGGCGTTGTCGCCATCGCCGGCCTGCCGCCACTCGGGATCTTCATGAGCGAATTCCTGGTCGTAAGTTCAACCTTTGCGAGGCAGCCCTTGCTTGCCATACCGCTTGTCCTCGGACTTCTAATAGCCTTTGGCGCTTTGCTGCTACGGCTGACCGGAGTTGCCTTTGGCCAACCGCGCGGCAGCATCGCCCCGGTCGAGGCATCCTATATGCCGATGTATTCCCACCTCGCGCTGGTGCTTTGCGCCGGCATCTACCTGCCACCACCGCTGGTCGCCTGGTTCCAGCATATCGCCAGCCTTCTTGGATGAAAGGGAGGAGCCATTGCCAACGATAACCGATCTCCTCCGTGACGGCCAACTGGTTCGGCACCATCGCCCTTGCCAGCGTGTCATTGTCGAGCCGGCGGTCTGGTCGGCCGCGGCCCAAGGGCTTTCGGAGGGAAGCTGGACGCTGCTTGGCCTTTGGGGCGAGGCGAGCGCCGTTCACATGGCGCTCCTGGATGAGCCGGTGGGAGCGATCGGCATCATGAGTCTGGAAGGGCTCGAAGGCAGCTATCCTTCGGTTGCGGGAGACCATGCGCCGGCGTCGCGGCCGGAACGCGCGATCCATGATCTCTTCGGACTCGAAGCGAAGGATCGGCCCGATAGCCGCCCCTGGCTCGACCATGGGCGCTGGGACTTACGGTTCCCCATGGGAGCCCGCGTTGCACCGGAGCCCAAGGCCGCTCCCTATGAGTTCTTGCGAGCCGAAGGCGAGGGCTTGCACCAAATTCCCGTCGGCCCGGTGCATGCCGGCATCATCGAGCCCGGGCATTTCCGCTTCACCGCCAATGGCGAGACGATTGTCCGCCTCGAAGAGCGGCTCGGCTATGTCCACAAGGGAATCGAGGCGCTGATGGTCGGAGCGAGCCTCGAG
Organism: Ensifer sp. 22460; assembly: GCF_052044935.1. Lineage (NCBI taxonomy): Bacteria > Pseudomonadati > Pseudomonadota > Alphaproteobacteria > Hyphomicrobiales > Rhizobiaceae > Ensifer > Ensifer sp. 22460. The sequence goes on along the minus strand of NZ_JBQENZ010000023.1, from coordinate 111,756 downwards.
CGGGCGGCGCAACTTGCCGGCCGGACGTCCGGCGACAGCACGGTCGCTTACGCCTATGCATTTTCGCGCGCGGTCGAGGCTGCGGCCGAGCTCAGCATCCCGCCGCGCGCTGCCTGGCTGCGCGCGCTCATGGCCGAGATAGAACGGCTCGCCAATCATCTCGGTGATATCGGCGCGATCTGCAACGATGCCGCCTTCTCCCTCATGCATGCGCACTGCGGCGTGCTGCGCGAGCGTGTGCTGCGCGCTACCGACGTCGCTTTCGGCCACCGCCTAATGCGCGACTGCATCGTGCCCGGCGGTGTCACCCACAATCTCAGCCCCGAGGGGGTCACCGCGTTGCGGGGCTTGATCGCCGAGCTTCGCCAGACGTTTCCGGCATTGATCGAACTCTATGACAACACCGCATCGCTTCAGGATCGAACGGTCGGTACCGGCACGCTCAAGCCGCGGCTTGCCCGCCAGTACGGCGCCGGCGGTTATGTCGGGCGGGCCTCCGGGCGCGCTTTCGATGCCCGGCAGGCGCTTCGCTATCCGCCTTATGATAGTCTCACGTTTGAAGTCCCGGTCTTGACCGAGGGCGATGTCAACGCCCGCGTCTGGATTCGCATTCGCGAGGTCGAACAGAGCCTGGCACTGGTCGAACAGATTCTCGATCAACTGCCCGATGGCCCGGTGCGCAACGAAGTTCCTGACCTCGATGAACCCCGAGAGGGGCTGGCTCTTGTCGAAGGCTTTCGCGGCGATGTGCTTGTCTGGCTCCGTCTTGCCGAAAACGGCAAGATCGACCGCTGTCACCTGCGCGATCCGTCCTGGTTCCAATGGCCGCTGCTGGAGGCGGCGATCGAGGGCAACATCGTCGCCGACTTCCCGCTCTGCAACAAATCGTTCAATTGCTCCTATTCCGGCCACGATCTCTAAAGGTGAGCCATCATGCGCAAGCTGCTCTTCGAAAGCCTGGTCCGAGCGCCGCTGACCGAACGGGTCCTGCGGCCGGACGCAGCGATGGACGAATTTGGTGTTGCCATCGACACTGCGGCCCGCCGGCGTCTTGGTCGCAGCCTGTCGATCCGCGCCGTCGACGCCGGCTCCTGCAATGGCTGCGAACTGGAGATCCACGCGCTCAACAATGCGTTTTACGACATAGAACGCTTTGGCATTCGTTTTGTGGCGTCGCCACGGCACGCCGATGTCCTGCTTGTCACCGGCCCGGTAACGCGGAATATGCGTGAGGCATTGCAGCGGACATACGACGCCACGCCCGATCCCAAATGGGTCGTCTCGGTGGGCAATTGCGGGCGCGACGGTGGCTGCTTTGCCGGTAGCTACGCCGTTGTGGGTGGAGTCTCGGAGGTCGTGCCCGTCGATCTACATATTCCGGGTTGCCCACCACCGCCGATCGATATTCTGAAGGGATTGCTTGCGCTAATGGAACACACCAGCATGCGGACCGATACTCGATGAGGGTGGGATCAATTATTCAGCTAGTCTTGGCCGGTCTGGTTGCCGCGTGCACACAGTTCGTCGCTGCTACAGTTGCGACGCTTATGGTCTTTTCAGCGGCACGCCACGGACTGATCGCTCTAACTTTGGTTTGCCCCGACACTGAACAATTGCCCGTTTCCGTCCCGTCGCTACTGACCTGGATTTTTCTTCTCACGGCGATCGGAATTGCACTGACAAGCGGCCGCTTCGTCGACTTCACCACTGCGCACATCCGCCGTGCCTCCCGACTGATGTGGCCAGCCGAGCCGGATCGTGCGACAAAAACCCTGCTGGTTCAGCTGTGGCTGGCGGCGATGGGATTCGCAATCCTCGCGCTTCGCCCGCCTCCTCATGTGTGGATCGAGGCGGGCTGTTATTTGGGACCCGGTTGCACCGCGTCGATCGTCTGGCCGGGCGTGATGAGCATTGGGCTTGCGTGTTTTGGTGCAAATGCACATGCCGCACGAAAGGCCTTCTGATGCAGGCAAGTACCAGGTTCCAAGCACACTGACCTATTCGCAGCAATGCCATCGAAAATAAGTGCTCCCATCATGTTGGCTTACTGTCCGTCATTGGCGTCGCCCAATGCAAGGCTTGAAAGGGATTTGGCGATGCCAAGATGACGACGGCGCTGCTCGATCGCCTGACCCATCATTGCGAGATCGTTGAGACCGGAAACGAGTCCTGGCGCTTCAAGAACCGCTCTCAAAGCTAAAGCCGAAGACGATCATCACCCGCACTTGGCCTACCCTCTGCAACCCCGGCCAGCGCCGGGCTGGCCAAGTGCTGATCCGCAATGCGTGGCCAGAAGCGACGGCTTGACGCAGGCGAAGTTCTTGGCCATTTGAAATCATGCTTACCAGCGGCGGTGACCCTCACGGTGGCACTCTTGCCCGCGGCAAGCCGCCCGGTGTCGAAGGAGCCGTCCAGCGCCGTGGCGGTATGGCGTTTGGAATCGCCATTGGTGAAGGTGATCGTGTCGCCGGTGGCGACTGCCAACCTCGCCGGACTAAATTTCATGCCCTTGATTTGGACGGCGTGACCGGCAGCATAGGCGGGCAACGCAAGGGCAAGCATGGCAAGTGTCAGGGCTATGCGCACGTGATGTCCCTCCTCTGGTTCCCTCGCCTGGGCAGCGGTGCTCGCGACCAAAGCGATTACTACTCATGGACACTTCAGATGGATGATTTATTCCCGACCCTGCAGGCGATTATAGGGGGGGGTCAATATTGGATACCAATGTGGAGTCAAAGTTCAGTGCCGATTGACAGCCTGATCGGCCGCCAGGTCGATGTCCGGCTTACAAGCCGGATTGTCGAGGTCTTCCATGATCACCCACGCGGGTGCCGATACCATCATCAGCAGAGCCGCGAGGCTGAGGATGCCGGCGATATGGATGTCCGAGAAACCCAGGCGCCGGCCCATTGGCGGAAGGACGACAAGAAGAAAGGATTGCCCGGTGGTGAAAACCGCCAATTGTGTCCTGGATGTCGGGGATTCAAGGTCCAAACCTGCCCCCGACGCTTTCTCTTGTTTTGTCATTCCGAACCGTCCCCTTCGGAGAACTGTCTTAGCGCCTGCGGGTTGGTAACGGTGATAGACCGATAAGTGTAGTTCACCCAACCGGCTGCAACGAAACGCTGCATTGCCATGTTGACCTGCTGCCGTGACGCATTCGCCATGATACCAAGGTCTGTTTGAGATAACGGGATAGGCACATCGCCGAGCCAGCTCGCCCGTTGAAGCACGGACGCGATTCTGCGTCCGACGTCGCGTATCTGCAGATCGTGAATAATCCGGAGAAGAACGTCTACGGTGAAGACGGTGTTCAGTGCGATCGCACGCGATACGCCAGGGTCACGTGCCGCCATCCGCTCCAGGGCATCGATCGGCACATGCATCATCCAGGCGCCACCAAGGGCCCTCAATTCAACCCTACGTGGTTGGCCGGTCAAGAACGGACCTTCGCCGGTCCATGCTCCTGGCATACCAAGGTGGATCAAGCGGGAGGCCGCGTCGGGCGGCGCCGAATTGATGGTAAGGGAGCCCGCGACAAGCCCATACATTCCGCCGACCGCATCACCATATCGGTAGATGATCTGATCGGGAGCGAACCTCTGCAAATGCGCGTGACGCAGCAGTTCCGTCCGGAAGGGCTCGGTCATATTCGCGAGCCAAGGGCCTTGACTCATGACCTCTACAGCCTTTTCTCGCGTCAAATCCAACATGGTTCCTCCACATTGTCAAAATCCGGACAGAACGTCGTTCGCCAATCGAATACAATGCGGTCACGCATGCACGCTCCTGTCACGGTTGCAAAAACAGCAACCGGAGATCCTAGATTGATGACATACTAACCTAAAATTTCACAGATTGTCCGGATTCGGACAATCTGGTGCCGCCGCCTATGCAAAGTCGTCCCATCGGTGATGATTGGCAACGGTGGTTACCCAGGTTGAAACTCTTCAATTTTGCCCGAACCGGATCGAGATTTATATTTGATGGCAAGGACCAGTTGATGAAAGCCCATATATTGGCGGTGGCGGTGTTGATCAGTGTTGTGGCGGATTCGCCCGCGAACGCTGCGGACCTTAAGCAGCCATTCATTGTCCCCGAAGCCAAACCGGCTTCGAGTGATGGCTGGACCTTTGCGGCGAGCCCTTATTTCTGGGGCGCCGGCATCTCCGGCGATGTCGGGCAGTTCGGTCTACCCGCAATTCATCTTGACTCCGATTTCGGCGACATTCTGAAGGATCTCGACTTCGGGTTCATGGCGGTTGGCGAAGCGCGTCACGGTCGGTTCAGCGTCTTCGGCGACATCATCTACACCAAGGTGTCGTCGGAGGCGGCCACACCGCTGGGCATTGTCGCGGGACGGGTCGACGCCACGTCGGAGACATTCGCGGGACTTGTCGGCGCGGGATATGCCGTCTTCCAGGATGGCCGCAGCACCATCGACGTCGTGGCCGGCGCGCGCCTCTGGCACGCTAGCACAGAATTCTCCTTTTCAGGCGGCCTTCTGGACGGAGTTTCGGGCAGCGACGGCGCCACATGGGTGGACGCCATCGCGGGGGTTCGCGGACGGCATTTCCTGACGGACAGCCTCTATCTCAGCGCCTGGGGCCTGGTCGGGGCCGGACAGGCGGACCTCGACTGGGATCTCGCCGCCGGCGTCGGCTACGAGTTCAACCATAAGATCTCGGCCGTGGCCGGCTATCGCGCACTCGGCGTCGACTACAGCAACGACGGTTTTGTCTTCGACGTGGTGCAGCAGGGGCCGATCCTCGGCCTGATCCTGCGCTTCTGACCATTCGTCGGCCAGCCTGCGTCTTTTATAGTTCAACTTTGGAGAGCCTCCATGTTTCTTGCTAGATTGGGTGTTTCAGCGATCACCATCGCGGCGTTGCTCGCCGGTCATTCGGCTGCAGCCGAACCGGTCGTGGTCAACAGCGACAACTTTGTGCGAGCCGAGAGCGACCTTTACTTCTCCGGCATCGCCGCGAACGGTGGCTTTGCTAAGTTCGACCATACACGGGAAATGGCGCCGCTCGACAAGCAGACAATCATTCGCCTGAACCGGGACACTCTTTATTCTTCCGCCGTGTTCGATCTGGATGCGGGACCGGTTACGATCACCGTGCCGGATACCGGTAGCCGCTTCGTGTCCCTTCTTGTAATTGACGAGGACCACTACGCACATGGCGTATACTATGGGGCTGGTTCATACACCTTGACGCGCAAGGACATCGGTACCCGCTATGTGGTGGCTGCCTTCCGTTTCTTTGCTGATCCCAACAACTCGGAAGACATGAAGAAGGTTCATGCGCTTCAGGATGCGGTTACGGTCAAGCAGCCAGCAAGGGGCAGTTTCGAGATTCCCGAGTGGGACGGCAAAAGCCGGGACAAGACCCGCCGCGCGCTCCTGGATCTGGGTGCGTTGCTCCCGGACACCGCGAAGATGTTCGGATCGCGCGAAGAAGTAGATCCGGTCCGGCATCTGATTGGAGCAGCACTTGGATGGGGAGGAAACCCGGACAAGGAAGCGCTCTATCTCAACGTGACGCCGGAAAAGAACGATGGCAAGAGCATCTATCGGCTGACCGTGAAGGATGTTCCCGTAAAGGATTTCTGGTCGGTCACGGTCTACAATAAAGACGGCTTCTTCACGCCCAACACATTTAACGGGTACTCCCTGAACAACGTGACCGCACGGAAAAGCGCGGATGGGTCGATCACGATCCAGTTCGGAGGATGCGACGGCAAGATCGTCAACTGCCTGCCGACGCCCGAAGGCTGGAACTACATGGTCCGCCTGTATCGGCCCGAGGTGCAGATTCTCGATGGAAACTGGAAATTCCCCGGTGCGGAGGAAGTGAAATGAAGCGTCGTACTTTTTTGCAAGGCACCACCGCATTGGTGCTGCTGCCGTCACTTCCGGCTTTCGCGCAGGATGACATCAGGGCGGTCGCCCGTGAGGCGTATATCTACACCTATCCGATGGTGAAGAACTACCTCACGATGTACCAATACGCGCTGGAACCGGACGGCAGCCAATATAAGGGGCCGCTCAACACTCTGGTCAGCATTGCCAGGGTCTACACGCCTGATGATACGGCGATTATTACACCAAACTCAGACACGCCCTATTCCTTCATCGTGTTTGATCTGAGGGCGGAACCCGTCGTGGTCACGATGCCGCCGATCGAGGAGAACCGCTATTACTCGCTCCAGCTCATCGATCTCTACACCAACAATGTCGATTATCCGGGAACGCGGGTCGACGGTAATGGCGGTGGAGATTTTCTCATCACCGGTCCTGGCTGGAAGGGCGACGTGCCGAAAGGCATCAAGCGCGTGATCGAAATGCCGACCACGCTTGCCATGGGCATCGTCAGGACGCAGCTGTTCTCGCCAGCTGATCTCGACAAGGTGAAGGAGATCCAGACAACCTACAAGGCCGCGCTCCTTTCGGCCTATGCGGGAATGCCGACTCCGGCCGCTCCTGCGTCCGTCGACTGGATGCCTGTCTCGGACGAGCTGATGGTTACGAATTACTGGCCGCTTGCTGCCTTTCTGCTTCAGTTCGCTCCCCCTTATCCGGGTGATGAGGTACAGCGGAAAAATCTCGACAAACTCGGTATACGCGAAAGAGCGATGTGGCCGGAAGCGGATCTTTCGTCCGATACTGTGGCGCTGATGAAAGAGGTGGTGATCACGACGGAAAAGGAGATTCGTGACGAGGCTGCCCGGCTGACGGATTCTTCCAAGATATTCGGGACGCCCGAATTCATGAAAGGCCGCTTCATGGTCCGCGCCGCGGCGGCGCAAGGAGGCATCTACGGAAACTCCGTGCAGGAGGCGCTCTATGTCATCTATGCCTTCGATGAACAGAAGGCGCCACTTGACGGTAAGACAGGAAGATACACTCTGACCTTCACCCCCGAGACGCTTCCACCGGTTGATGCCTTTTGGTCGCTGACCATGTATGACAGGCCCAAGCAGTTCCTTGTCGACAACCCCATCAACCGTTACCTGATCAACTCGCCGATGCTTGCCGGACTCAAGAAGAGCGACAAGGGCGAGATCGTCCTCCACTTGCAGCACGAAAGCCCAGGACCGGAGCTGGAATCGAACTGGCTTCCCGCCCCGACCGAAATCTTCTATGCGGTCATGAGGCTCTATCTGCCCAGGGCAGAGGCGCTGGACGGGCGCTGGGCGCCGCCGCCGATCGAAGCTCTTTCGTGATAAATGAAGATCAAGGCGTTTGTCTCACAAGTTGTTTTCTGTTCGCATGGTGTGAGGTTCGGAGCTTGCCACGCGCCACTTGAGAGCGGGAATACTTCCGTCATCCGGACATCGATTTCATCACTATCGATAGTTTTCAGGTATCGGTAGTGATGGATCTAGCGTCGGAAATCAGGTAAATCTGTACCCAACCCTGTCGCGAGGGCCGGACAACGGCCATGTTTCGCTCGACGTTTTCCCTTTCCGGCTACTGTGGCTCCAATTGAAAGATTGCCGTCATTGCAGTATATGCAATCAATGATGACTGGAGGCGACCTGCATGGCTAGCATGACCATTCGCAACATCGATGATCGACTGAAACAGAGGCTGCGGGTCCGCGCGGCGACCCACGGCCGTTCGATGGAAGACGAGGCGCGCGACATTTTGAAAATGGTGTTGGCGCAGCAGGAGACAACGGCGGGAAACCTCGCTGGCGCAATCCGCGCGCGCCTGCAGCCGCTTGGCGGCGTCGAACTGGAAATTCCCGCGCGCGAACCGATCCGTGACGCTCCGGACTTCTCCGCAATATGATTGTTCTCGACACAAACATCATATCCGAACTGCTGTTGCCGGCTCCGAAGCCGGCGGTTGTCGATTGGCTTGCGGAACAACCTCCCGCCGCCATCTTCACAACCACGATCACCGAAGCCGAAATCCTATATGGTCTACGCCTGCTTCCCGATGGTCGCCGCCGGCGTGACCTTGAAGCGGCAATCTTGCCGATCTTTGCGCAAGACCTCGCCGGTCGCGTCCTGCCATTCGATCGGGAGGCCGCAGACGTTTATGGGACAATTGCAACGGAGCGGCGCAAGGCGGGTCGCCCGATCAGTCAGTTCGACGCACAGATCGCCTCCATCGCCCTTTCCCGTGGCGCCGCACTGGCAACTCGGAATGTTCCGGATTTCGAGGACGTCGGTTTGGTGATCATAAATCCGTGGCAGGACAGGTAAGGTGGTCGGACGCCGCAAATCTATCGACGTTACAGCCGACTCGATACTGCATCGAGCCGAGCAACTCGACGCGCTCGATGCCATCCTGCCTTTTGATCGGCGCGATCAACTCGCTGCCCTCCTCACTGACGACGACGTCGCCACGCTCAAGCATCTTGCCAGCGAAGGCATGGGCGACAACACCCTGCGGGCACTGGCCTCCGACCTCGGCTATCTGGAGGCCTGGTGCCAGCTCGCCACGGGCAGCCCCCTCGCCTGGCCGGCGCAAGAAAGCCTACTGCTGAAATTCGTCGCCCACCATCTCTGGGACCCGGCCAAGCGCGTGGAAGATCCAAGCCATGGCATGCCGGTGAAGGTGGAAACTGGCCTGCGTTCCCAACGTCTGTTGCGCGCCGACGGACCGCATGCCCCCGAGACCGTGCGGCGCCGGCTGACGAGTTGGTCGATCCTTACCCGCTGGCGCGGCCTCAGTGGATCATTCAACCGCCCTTCGCTCAAATCGGCCCTGCGTCTCGCCGTTCGTGCCAGCGCGCGTCCGCGGCAACGAAAGAGCAAAAAGGCGGTGACCGGCGATGTCCTGGCCAAGCTGCTGCGGGCCTGTGCCGGTGAACGCTTGGTCGACCTGCGCGATCGCGCGCTGCTTCTGGCCGCTTTTGCCTCCGGCGGCCGTCGCCGATCGGAAGTGGCAGCCTTGCGAGTCGAGGACCTGACCGATGAGGACACCGTGCAGGCGGATCCGGCGGATCCTAACTCCCCTCCCCTCCCCTGCCTGTCGATCCGACTCGGCCGCACCAAGACGACGACAAGTGACGACGACGAACATGTGCTGTTGATCGGCCGGCCGGTGGTGGCGTTGCGACGCTGGCTCGAGGTAGCCGATATCAAGGATGGCCCCGTATTTCGGCGCATCGATCAGTGGGGAAACATCAACCGGCGAGCCCTGACACCGCAATCCGTCAACCTCATCCTGAAGGGCCGTTGCAAACAGGCGGGGCTCGACCCGATTCTGTTTTCGGCGCATGGACTGCGGTCAGGCTATCTCACCGAGGCTGCCAACCGCGGCATTCCGCTGCCGGAAGCCATGCAGCAGTCATTGCACAAATCGGTGACCCAGGCGGCGCGCTACTATAACGATACGGAGCGAAATCAGGGCCGCGCGGCGCGGTTGGTCATTTGATGCCCCTTTGAGCAGGTGTTAATCCAGTGACCGCACAGGTTCGACCGAGGACGGCGTGCCCCACGGTCGCTCGATTTCTGCTGAACGATAACCTTGAGGTGGCCTCTTGGCCGGAAGGCCTGCCAGACTTGAGCAATTGAAGATCAGCAGCGCACTCTTCAAATAGTCGAGCGGTAGAACAGAACCCGGCCAGTCGGCATCAGTTGCAGTAGGTAATCGAAGTTGCTGACGTTGGCGGTAAGAACGGCAAGGCCCAGTTTTTGCGCCTGGAGAAACAAGACGCAGTCGTGAAGAGCTCGCAGCCGAGCGTCGCGGTGGTAGCCCTGCAGCCGACACAACATGCCGGACAGCAAAGCGGCCCGGCCCAGAACGTCCGCATCAGGCGTGAACACGCGATGGGCCGGCATCGCCTTAACCGTGGCTCTGATTTGTTGAATAGCTGTTTTCGTTCCTTTGTGCGCCGGGTCGAGCACGCCGACGGTATGCATCAACTCCTGGATGGCAATTGTAGAGTGATTGCTGTGGCGGATATCAAGCAAGTCCGCCACAAGCTCTGGGGCTCGCCCTTGCAAGCCATCGATGTAGACGCACGTATCGAGTAGCAGTTCGAGCCCGGCTTCAGCGGGCTCGTCGAGGAAGGGCAGTTCTTTGTCGCTGCGCCTTGAAAGGGTCCGCCCGGGATCGGGCCTTCCCCAGCGAACCGCGGCGTCGAAATCAAAATCCGACAAGTCAGAAGCCGAGTTTCAGGTCAGGGTCGACCGTCCCGCGAGTCTTGCGAAAAGCCGATCCAAAATCGTCGTCCAGTGCGACGGCGGCCAAAGCGAACTCGATCAAATCAGTATCGGTTTCGATGCCCGTGTGCTTTTTGGCTTGTTCGATAAGAGCGGGGCTGATCCTACCGCCGATCCTTTTACTCTTTTCGCCCAGCAGGCCGGAATGCTCAGCCGCTTTCATGACCGCATCAATCCGCGCCTTGCTGCTAGAAGTAAATTTGCCGACCTTCGCATTGCGCACGGCCTTTGCAAGCAACGGCTCTTTTGCTGCTGGCCGTTCTCCCATTCCACTGTGCTTTCCCATGACGACCTCGTGTCTGACAAAATGTAATTTCGTCCAACATAGTGCCGATCCTCTTCGATATCAAGTTAGAGCGGCGCAGCGGTGGTGTGACTTCTGCGACACCCGCACCACACACAAAGCCAGACCTGTTGGGGACCGCGGACGAATGATGAGCCAATGCGCCACAACGCCAGGCGGTCGGAACGACCTGGCGTACGAAACGGCAGGGCTATGGCGACGCCGCTCTTTGGCCCAGTCGGCCCGAAGCTGCGATTTTGGCCAACTCAAAGAACAGATCGCGAACTCGGGATCAAATAGAATCTGACGGCGCGCCTTGATCTTCCAAGGCGCGGCAGACAGTCATCCTGGAAATGTTCAGGTCGCGGGCAACGGCGGCTTTGGTCGCGCCAGCAGTGATCCGCCTGCGGATTTCGGCGTCATCGACATTCTTTTTCCTGCCCTTGTAGATGCCGTTAGCTTTCGCCGCGTCGATACCCGCTCGTTGCCTGTCTTTAATGAACTCGAGTTCCATGTCGGCTACCATGCCGAGGATGGTGATGACCATTCGACCCATGCTTCCGGCCGTCGTAACTTCTGTGCCGCATCCCATTTGCAACTACGAACATTACATCCGGCCCCGGCGAAAATGCCGAGGCTGCCGCTAGAACGATATACGCGCCTGTTAAAGTGGGATCGAGAAGCACTTATGAAAGACCTTTTTTGAGGTTGGCCATCATTCAGCTTGTCGCAAGATTTCTACAGTCGCGGACCAAATGCGCCGCAGACTACACACGGCTCACGAAGTCTCTCAGAAGCGTCAGACCTTCTGGCCAGCCGCCGAGTTCGCTTTGGCCGTTGATGTGGCCAGCTGCGCCGATGACTTTCAAATTGGAACCCCATTGTTCGGCTTGCGTCTGGACATAAGGCAGTGAACCATAGGGATCATCGGTACTTGCCACGATAAGAGAAGGAAATCGGAATTTCCTCTGCGGTGTATCTGCAAAGCTTACCGCTTGTGAGGGAAACGCCGGAGATTCCGGATCAGGCACGGCAACCAACATCGCCCCTCCGATTGGCAGATCAGAAACTTGATGCCAATGTGCGACGAGCAGACAGGCTAGGCTATGTGCCACCAGAATGGGTGGCGTTTGTGCGGCACATACGGCTTCCTCTAGCGCCGCGACCCAGTCGGAAAGATCAGGCTCGTCCCAACTCGTCGGGGTAAAACGACGTATGGCGGAATCGGCGTCCTCCCAAAGGGAGTGCCAATGGCGCTTGCCGGAATTCCCTATACCCGGCAGATGGATGATTTCAGTCATGCTTCGTCTCTTCGTTGCTCTCCTGCCGTTATGGCCATTTACGACAACAGGAGAAATACGTATTCATCGGAAAAGGCCCCCGAAAACCGATGGAATCAAGGTCGATGGTGAAATATTTTGATCCACGTACTGAACTCGATCCGACGGACATTTCCATGATCGAAACCTTGCAGGAAAACGGACGCATAAGTGTTTCCGAACTCGGAAGAAGGGTCGGGCTTTCTCAGCCGGCAGCGTCGGAACGTCTAAGGCGGCTTGAGGAACGTGGCATCATCAGCGGCTACCGAGCTGTCATCGATCCTGCCGCAATAGGGCTTGGAATGATGGCGATCATCCGCCTGCGCACTACGCATGAATACATCAAAACGTGCCTGAAGCAGTTTTCGGAGATGCCGCAGGTCATCGAGGTCCTGAGACTGACAGGAGAGGACTGCTTCCACCTGAAGGTGATCGTCCCCTCACCAGCCGAGCTGGAAAGCATCGTCGATGCCGTTGCCCGCTATGGTTCTGTCACCACAGCGGTCGTTCTGCGCAGCGAGCCCGCCAAGCGTATTGGACGTGAACTCATAACGAAGGGCTGAATTCGCGATAGTCCCAACAAATGTTGGAATTTCGCGCCTGAGTTTTCAACGCACATTTTCGCGCCGCTGCTCAGGCGGCGAATTTGCCGAAATCTTTCAGGCCGACTGGGCCTCTTTCCGCACCCCCTCGCCACGAGGCATCCGGCTCCTAATGGATCCGACGCCGCACTGCCGGGTGAACTGACCAAAATTTCTACCCAAACTTAGGTCAGTGCTTCGGCTGCGCAGCGTCGAGGATCGCGGTCAGCTCACCCATGACCGGCGTGCGTACAATGCGGCCAACGAGCAGCTGTCAGTAGACTAATCGCGTTCTTATCGTTCCAGGAATTTCGCGTAGGGCCTGAAGAATCTCGTCGGCACTTGCGGAAATTTCTTCGGCCTCGACCACCACATAGCCCGTGTCGCCATGCGTCTGAAGGAACTCAGCGACGATGTTCAGCCCGCGCAACGAGAAGATCTCGTTGAGCTGGATGAGCATGCCGGGGCGGTTTTCATGCACGTGAATGAAACGCGTGCCGTTCGGGCGCTCGGGCAGCTGTACCTGCGGAAAGTTGACGGCGCCCATGGTTGAGCCGATGTCGGAATACTCGACCAGCTTCCTCGAAACCTCCCCGCCGATGCGCTCTTGGGCTTCCTCCGTGGAGCCGCCGATATGCGGCGTCAGAATGACATTGCTCAAGCCTTGCAACGGCGTCTCAAAACGCTCGTTGTTCGATGCCGGCTCCTTGGGGAACACGTCCACGGCGGCACCCGCTAGATGCCCATCTTTCAGGACTTTCGCAAGCGCATCGAGATCGACCACCGTGCCGCGAGAATTGTTGATGAAGATGGCGCCCCTCTTCATGCGGCGCAATTCGGTTTCGGTGATCATGTTATGCGTCGAGGGTGTTTCGGGAACGTGCATTGTCACATAGTCAGAGATTTCGAGAAGGTCGCCGAGCGAAGCCATCGACTCCGAATTGCCCCGGCGCAGCCGATCGGAAAGATCGAAGTAGCGCACCACCATGCCCATGCTTTCGGCAAGCGCGCTGAGCTGCGATCCGATATTGCCGTAGCCGACAATGCCGAGCGTTTTGCCGCGGACCTCCCGGCTGCCGACAGCGGACTTCTCCCACCCACCTTGATGCGCGGAAGCCGAGCGCGGAAAGATCTGCCGTGTCAGCATGATAATCTCGCCGATCACAAGCTCGGCCACCGATCGCGTGTTTGAATAAGGTGCATTGAACACCGGAATGCCGCGCCGCCGCGCTGCATCCAGATCGACTTGGTTCGTACCGACGGAAAAACAGCCAACGGCGATCAATTTCTTGGCGGATTCCAAAACCTCGTCCGTCAGCTGCGTGCGCGAACGAATGCCGATGATATGAGCGTCGGCAATGTGGCTCTTAAGATCCTTGTCGTCGAGCGCCTTCGGCAAATGAATGAGGTTGGTGTAGCCAGACGACGAAAAGTAGTCCACCGCGGTCTGGCTAATGCCTTCCAGCAGAAGCACGGAAATTCGGTCGCGTGGGAGAGAAAGTTGGCGGGTCATAAATGTTGCTCCGATTTCCGAAAGGTCGATGTGGCTTCAGCGCCTATGAAGGTTTAAGCGGCTGGACAGGCCTTGATACCGCGAAGAGATCTCAGCGTACCGCGGTTTTCCATGCTTCCTACCCAAAGGTTGGCAAGAAAGGATGACCTAGGCTTCGCCGTCCCTCCGACGAGCCGCGCGGCTGATCATCTAATCGTGGCTACGTGCCGAAGAATGAATCGGCTCGCTTCTCAAACGACTGCCATTCTTCCGGTTCCGCCTCCGATCTATCATATCGGTCATCGGCCGATGCTGTCCTCCCCCAGGCTTCAGCGCGCTTCATCAACGACGCCATCTCTCCCTTCAAGCGATGGGAACGTTGCAAGTCAGCGGCGTGCTCGACGTTCTGGCGAGGATCGTAGAACACCCCGATCGCCTCGCCGGCTGCCTGTCGTGCCGCCTCTAAGTGTTTTTTCAAACCCTCCAGCTCGCTCTTCGCCGCAAAATACTGTCGCATCACCGTGATAAGTTCACGGTCACTGGCGCTGATATCCACGATCCCTCCTTCCGGAATTTCCTCGGGGCTCTGATCTGCAAAATCGGCATAGCTTAACAGTCGCTTCGCGACGGTACTATCCGGCTTTCCTACCCGCACCAGGGTTCGCCCGCATCTGCGCCATCAGCATCGGCCCGAGCGAAAACTCCCCTTGCTGCGCCTTCGCCGTCAGATCCCGGAGATAGCCGCCGGCGGAGTTGATGTGCCCTGCCCTTTCGAGGATGCAAGCGATCGTCGCCGCGGCATGCTCGGGCCTCATCACTTCGCAGGCATCTTGGTAGGCGCTGGGGCTCACCCCAAGCATTGAACGAACGACGACGGCCGCCGTCATTAGATCCCGCCAGCTGGTAACTACGCCGCCTGGCCCGTACATCCTGATTTCCGGGCAAGCCTGTAGCACCATTCCCAATGGGAACGCCTTTATCGGCTCGCGCTTCGGCTCCGTTTTTGTCTCAGGTTTCGCCCCTGACGCTCATCTAGAGCACCATTGGAGTTCATATTTTCGGAATTCATCTGCATTTCCAGCAGATTGAGGATTTCCGCCTGCAACATCTTGATTATCGCCGGGCAGGCGACACAGGCCCAGTTCAACCATCCCGATCTAGGTGGAATGGGGCAATGGTCGCAGGGCGGCATGATCATGGTCGGCGACATGTTCAACAATGCGCTGAAGGCGAACGTGGCCGGAGTTTGTTCCGAGCTTGCGGCCTTGGTGCGCGGCATGGATTTGCTGCGCCCGCAGACGTCGCACCAGTCCCAGGGCGGCGGCGTCAGCCTGTTCGTGCCGGGCGCGCTTTCGGCTGGGAACTGGTGGCCCGAGGATCTCGGGCATCCTGCCTCGACCGGGGCGCAGAATGACCTGCGTTATGCCTTTTTGGCGGCCGGGTTATGGTCTATGACACGAAGGACCATCGCATTGGCGGGTTCTCGCAACAGCAAAGCGACGACCAGTCGCTGAGCTTTACCTCTCAGTATGGGCTGGTGAAAATTTCGGAACTGGATGTGATACGGCAGGGCGGCAAGGAACCGGCAGACACACCGGCTACCGAAGCATCCGCCGCCAAGGCTGCGCCGTCAATATTCGCACCGTCCGCACCGGAATCCGCCGAGCCACAACAAGGGGCACATCCAGCGCCGGAGGCGGTTCGGTCAGATGGGGACATCTTCGACAAGATCGAGCGCCTCGCGGCACTTCATGCGAAAGGCATTCTCACGGATCAGGAATTCGAGGCCACGAAGTCGGAGTTGCTCAGCCGACTATAGCATCCGATGAACGGAGCTTGCCACGAAGGTCAATGGAAGGCTTTCCATCGAGCCGCGCCGGGCGATGACAACCGTCAATGAACTCCCACAACCGATTGAGCTCGCGCTCGCGCACCAAAACCCATCCCATCCTGCGTCTCCCGATCGCCTAACAAGCCGAGTGTGACAATCCGGATTCTACCCAAGGGGGACGTCGGAGGTTGAATGCCCGTGAATAGGTGTCTCGGCACGAACGTCAATCCTCGGCCCGATCGGACTTCTGAACCCTCATTTCGTTTACTAACGCCCAATGTGCCGGGCATGTTCGGTGATGAACCTTTGCGACGCTAGGTAAGACCTAATGTTGTGCCTCGCCAGCGGCAGCCGCCTTGGCAAGAGCGGCGTCGCCTTATGGAGATTACCCCGGTAAGACGCTTGATGCCGCTGCTGGCCGCCAGAGGGAGAACTCGAACTCCACACATGTCGCGCAGACCCTCATCGCCGTCCTCGTCCAAGCAATATTTGACACCAGGCGTCGTCAGGGAGGCTAATTCGTGAGTCTGTGGTGCGATCTTGGCGCTTCGTGACATCCATGGTGTGTATTCGGACAGCCAATCAGGCAACATCCAGAGTTGGTTGGATGTGTGTGACGCGACCGCAGAGTTGGTCCCAGTCTCGTAGGAGCCGCTCGGCTTTTTTCCGGCAAGGTTCGCCCGGGTCGGAGAGAATGACTGACTTCTGCTTCGCAACTGGTTGCCAATCGACTGATCCGAGGCCACCATCACGCCGGTTGCGATTTGAGGCTCCGGATTGACGGCTGGGAATCGATCACTCTTCTTGATGTAGGAGGCTAGGAGGTAGGGCATGTCGTCCCCACCCAAGCTGGCGCGCCCCACATACTGCACGCGAACGGATGCCGTGCCACGGTGCTTCAGGTCCAGCATGTCTGCTGCTTTGCTGGAAACGTCGATGATGCGACCCTTTCGGTAAGGACCGCGATCGTTGACGCGCAGGATGAGCGAAGAACCGTTTTCAAGATTGGTCACCCGCACATAGCTGGGCAAGGGAAGGGTCGGATGTGCGGCGGACAGGTGTTTCGGGTCATAATCTTCGCCGTTTGCGGTCCGCCTCCCCTGAAAAGCTGAGCCGTACCAGGAAGCTACCCCCTTCCTGTCGTAGTTCGGGTCCTCCTTCGGAAAATAGCTCTTGCCTTTCACTACATAGGGCTTGCCAACCACATAGCGGCCATCGCCCTTGGCGACATTCTTGCGGTGGGCGACCAACGGGTTAGCTTTCACTCCGTGTACCTTTTCGGAGATATATGCTCTGCTGCGGTTCGTGTTGGGCGCTTGCGTGGTCGTACAGGTAGCACAGCAGGCGCAGATCACCGTAATCGCCAACCATCGCACACCTTTCGCAGGCGTATTTACCTCAATGACCATCTGTCCAACGCTAGCGACGGACTTCCATGCAACTGCGGCAAGCCTCGACATAAGCGCTCATGTCGGCCAAGCGCCCGCCGTCTGTGCACTGGGTCCAGAAACAGACGGAACAGCAGCTGTAGCACTCGTCGATGCATCACTGCACTTGGGGTCTCGCCATTAATTCGCTCCATCCGTGAAGTGACTATAAAATCAGATCTGATGCCAAAAGGTTCCATGGGGACACACACACGACGTGGTTGGATCGCCCCGGCCTCGCTACGCTTGAGGCCTCTTTGGGGGGAGGAAACAGCTACCCACTTGTCTATGATCCAGTTGAAACCTGAATGCCCCACGATCGACAATTGCCTTGCCTTGCCTTGAAGGGGGTCGAACCAACGACCTGTTGTTCCAATTCCCCTATCGGGCGTCGCTTGAACTTGGCTTGTTGGAAGTGGGGGCTGTTAGCAGGCCGACTACGTTCGGGGAGCAGGCGCTGAAAGCTGACATTCCTCCCCTCGATCTCTCATTTGCGGCGCTGTCCGATGCGACCCGCCGCGGGATAATCGATCAGCTTGGGCGAGGGGACGCGTCGATCACCAGTCTCGTGGATAAGTTTCAGATGACACTGACCGGCATGAAGAAGCACATCCAGGTTCTCGAGCGGGCGGGACTCGTCGTCACGCAGAAGGTCGGACGGGTGAGAACCTGCAAGCTTGGGAAACGCGGCCTCAAGGCAGAGGCCGAGTGGATCGAAGCGCATCGCAAGCTCTTCGAGGCCGCTTCGAAGCATTGGACGAAATCATCAGCGAAATGAAAAAGGAGGGAAGCGATGAATCAGCAAGTTAACCCAGGTGGTGAGAAGAGCCGCATGTCAGTCGAGCGCAGAGGGGATCGCGAACTTGTCGTAACGCGGACATTCAATGCTCCGCCGAGCACGGTTTACAGGGCGTGGAGCCAGCCCGAGCTGTTCCAGCGCTGGTGGGTGCCAAGATCGGCATCCGGCTTGTCGCTCGTATCGTGCGATATGGACGTCCGTACCGGCGGCAAATATCGGCTGGAATTCGGCGTCGGCGGTTCGGACACCATGGCCTTCTACGGCAAGTATCTTGAGGTGGTGCCGAACGAGCGCATCGTCTGGACCAACGACGAGGGCGAAGCGGGCGCGGTCACGACCGTAACCTTCGAGGACCAGGGCGGGAAGACGCTGCTGACTTTCCACGAAATTTATCCGTCCAAGGAGGCGCTTGAGGAAGCACTACAGGGCTCGGCGGCCGCATTGCCGGAACAGCTGGAGCAGCTCGACGAATTGCTTTCCAGCAAAGGCGAGTAGCGTGGGTCGGGAAACTCGCTTCGGGGAACACATGCTCTTGGGAACTGACCCCACCGACCATTCCAGAATGAGCGCGACGGCGCAAAGCCGTCGTTGAGCGTGGACCGCAGTTGGCATGAGCACGATGTCGGACCAGCTTCTTCGCCTTCTACGGAACCGAACCGATGCCCCGCGCCTGCTGTCGTCACATGAAAAGTGGTGCGCCTCGCAATTGTGATCAGTAGAGCTTTGCGATCCCGGTCTGCTAAAGACTCACGCATGGCGCGTCAAACGTCGAGGGATGGGGCACGGGGTCATCGATTGGCTCGCCGTGGATCTTCGGCGCGATTTCCCTGAGATGACGGGACTTTCGCCACGAAACCTCAAATATATGCGCGCCTTTTCTGTTCCCTGACGAACAAATCGTGCAACAACTTGTTGCACGATTGCCTTGGGGTCATAACGTCAAGCTCGTCGAAGCCCTGAAAAGCGAGGAAGAGAGGCCATGGTATGCGCGCCGAGCCGTAGAACATGGGTGGAGCCGCAACGTTCTCGTGCATCAGATCGATGAGTGGTCTGTATTAGCGACAGGGAAAGGCGCTGGCCAACTTTGGTCGGACATTGCCGGCACCTCAGCCCGACTTGGCGCAGGAGTTGAGACCCCTGCAGCTTCGATTTTCTCGCTCTCGGCCCGGCGATGTCCGCGCGCGAACTCGAGCAAGGCCGGCTTGAGCACCTACGCTCTCTCATTTTGGAGCTCGGCAAAGGATTTGCTTTCGTCGGTAGCTTCACTGTGAAAGCCTTGCCCTGAACCGGCAGATCCTGAAGGCTGCGGGTGAGCCAACCATGCCGATTTCGGCTCCGCCGTCCGCAATCGGGAAAAACGCCAATAAGCTGGTCCTTCAGCGGAAACAACCCAGCTCTCATCATCGGTGAGCGCGACGCCCAGAACCTTGACCCCTGGGTCAGCACGCCCCCGATCGCCTGGCCGATGGGCGACTTCGCGGCCTGGCCGACGACGCTGACAGCTTTCTTGATGAAGTCGCCAGGGAATGCTCGAGTTCCATGCGTACCTCGACTGGAAACAACGCGGTCAGCCAACAGATTCAAGCGCTGGAATCCGAGGTGCGGGCCGAATTGTTCGACCGCTCCACGAGGCCAATTACGCTGAACAGCCAATCTCGCGCCGCTCGAAGGTGGCGGCGATGGCGCGCCCCGGGCGGTCATCGCTGAAATCAAAAGAGCCTTTGCACCGCACATGTAACGACTCTGGTTTGAAAACACCTGCTTTCCCGCTTCAGATTATCTGTGCTGTTACAGAGTGGATCGAGTTGTTGCCATAGCCCAGACGATTCCAATCCGCGTGCTCAGGTTGAGTCCGGCCCGCCGTGTCGGTGGCGCGTGCCCGCACGGTGAGTGGCCCCGTCTCCTCAAGTCGTGTGATCAACTCCCACCATTGCCAGGCAGCCCGTCGTCGTTCGCCAACGAGCCGTGCCTCGCACCAAGGTCCGTCGTTCAGGCTTACATCGACCCTGGATATGCTCCCGACGCCCGACCATGCGACACCCCGGATCGCGGTCTCGCCGCGCGGCAGGGTCTCCCCCTTATCAGGCGAAGATACCAGCGCTCGCACATTCATCAGCTTCACCGGCGCGCGCTCGTCATACCCGTTGCGCACCCAATGGTACCAGTACTTCTCCGCTTGATAGTACGCTTCGCAAGGCTTGTCGGTAACGACGATCTCGGTCAGCCACTTGACGGACGCCACCGCATACCAACCGGGCACGATCAGCCGCAATGGATAGCCATGAGGTGGTGACAGTGGCTCGCCGTTCATCTCGTAGGCAAGAAGCGCATCCGTTTCACCGATCTGGCCCAAGCTTAAGCCACGTTCGAAACGAACCGGCGCGCCGTGCCCGTCGACGACCCCGCTGTCGGCACCGCGGAAGGTGAGTTCCGTCGCCCCGGGTCGCAGGCCCGCGCGCTCAAGCACTTCCATCAGGCGAACCCCGGTCCACTCGGCGGTGCTGACGGCGCCCAGACCCCAGGCTTCGCCGGGTACGGCCGGATCGAATAGGCTGCGGCCGTTGCCGGCGCATTCCAGTGTCACCACGAGGCTCTCCGCATGAAGGTTGTGAAGCTCCCTCATGCTCAGTTTCAGTGGCCGTTCGACCAGCCCGCCGATCGACAGCCGGTAGTTATCACCGCCAAGGTTGGGAATATCGAAGTGGTTACGCAAGTAGAAGCGACCGTTCGGCATCACGGCACCGCCTGCAAGGTCCGGCACCGAGGTCTCGCCATTCAACGGATTAACGCTGTGAATGAGAAGGCCAGCCTCGATGGCATCCTGGCACGCATCTGCGGGGTTGACCACCTCTGCAGACACGTCCACCGGGCGCCCATCACAGCCGCCGCTCGAAACCATCGCAGCGCAGGTCATCGCTGCCGTCACTTCGACCTCGCCGGCTTGACGGAGAGGCGTCAAAAAAGCCTGAAGCACTGTCTCATCCGCTGCCTCGGCAATGAGGAACAGTGAATGTGAGCCCTGCGCAACAGCTTCCCCCTTGATCAGCACACCGTGGCGGGCAGCGCTCGGCCGGCTCAAATGACTCAACAGCATCGCGCCCTTGGCCGGATCGCGTGCGGGACAGGTTTCGGGTGAGTGCCGATGGCGCACAATGAACAGAGGCATCGAAAACTCCCTGCTGGGGCTTCGTCGAACTGGCTGGTCGGTCTGATACGATCAGTGGTGGTCCTTCGGTCTCTTCGGCACCTGCATGATCAGATAGAACCGCACCGCCTCCCGGCCAGGATTAGACGCCGGATTTTTGGATGAACATGCCTTGTCAGCCGCGCTAGGAATAGGTTGGCGGATGTTGTGAGGCTGAAGGTCCGCTTTGGACCGGAATCCGAGACACATCCCCCGCCTTTGGAAGCGAGCTGTTGACTGCCAGAGACGTTCAGAGCACCAAACTGTCAGCCCACACAAAGACGATATTTCGCGAGCGCCAGATCGGCCCGGCATCCATGTATTCCCCGGCCCGCTTGCCGCCGAGCGCGTGGTAGAAAGCGATCGCAGGTTCGTTGCCGTCGACCACGCCCAGCCCAACTCCGGGAAATCCTCTCTCCCGCAAATGCAAAGCAAGCCTGGAGAACAATAGGCGGCCGATGCCTTGGCGTTTGACATCCGGATCGACGTAGAGGTTTTTGATCTCGCCGAGATCGCCAAAGATCCCGGCTGAGGGCGCGCCGGCGGCGCCGATCGCGACCGGCCTTCCCTCCAATTCGGCCAGAAGCACGATCTGGTCGGGATCGTTCGCTGTGAGCCTTTCGCGCCAGGTGCTGCGGCGACGGGTTTCATCGAGCGCGGTGCAAATCTCGGGTGGAGCAAGGTCGCGATAGGTTTGTCGCCAGACCCGCACGTGGAAATCCGCGATTGCATCCGCGTCGGCCGGGGCTGCTTGCCGTATCGTCACCTTTTCCATCGCCCGCTCCCCTATTCCACCTGCGTCATTAGCCAACGTTGGAACGCCTTGAGCGCCGATGAAGGCTTGCGGTCCGTTGGGGTGGTGAACCAGTAGGCGACCTTGGATGCGTAGCCAATCCCCCCGGGATTGACGAGGCTTCCGGCCCTCAGTTCCTCCTCGACCAGCTGTGGTGGAACGAGGGCCATGCCCTGCCCGGAGATCGCGGCGCGAAGGACCAGAGTATAATAGTCGAAGCGCATGACGCCCTGTGGCTCGAGGTCCGGTCTCCCATGCTCCCCCACCATGTCGATCCAGCGCAGCGGAGTTCCCGGATGCTCGATGATGACGCCGCGCGCCGCATCCTCCAGGGTCTCACAAATGCCGAGCCGCGCGAGATAAGCGGGTGCGCAAACGAGCCGGACATCCTCGCCGAAGAGGTAGACCGAGTGTTCGTTCGCGAATGGCCCACGGCCGAAGCGGAACACTGCGTCCGGCTGAGCCGCCGGGTTGTCAGTCGCGAAGGTGGTGTACTGGACGTCGATATCCGGGTGTTTCTGATTGAAGTCGGAAAAGCGCGGCAGGAGCCAGCGGTCGCCGAGGATGGGCAACACCTTCAGCCGAAGCGTATGGGAATCGGGCTGCAGGCTTGCCGCGCGGAAAGCGGCCTCCTCCATCGCCTTGATCGCCACCTGCGCTTGTTCCAAATAGATGTGGCCGAGGTCTGTCGGCACCATGCCCGACGGCTTTCGCGTGAACATCTGCGCGCCGAGAAGGTTTTCGAGGGTCAGCAACTGCTTGCTGACGGCGCTTTGCGACAGGTTGATGCTTTCCGCAGCCGCCGTCGTCGAGCCTCGCTCCGCAATCGCCAGCATCACGCGAAGGGCAGTCATGGAAGGCAGTGGTATGGAGGTATGAACCAAGGGCATTCTCTGGCAATGGGCTAGTCGGTTTCGTCATAACGGTATCGCTTTTTCGCGTTTGTGCAAGCGTTCCCTAAAAGGCAACCTCATCTCGGGAACATAATTACCGAAATGGGAGACTGTCATGACAGAACAAGCGACATCGCTTTGGGGAGGCCGATTTTCAAGCGGTCCCTCTCCGGAACTCGCGGCGCTCTCGCGAAGCAGTCCAAGCTTTTTCCGCCTGTCCCCCGAAGACATCGCTGGGTCTCGCGCCCATGCGCGCGAACTTGCGCGCGCTGGCGTACTGAGCGAGGACGAACTGCCGCGGATGCTACAAACGCTCGATACGATCGCGGCCGATGTCGCGGCCGGCCGCGAAAAGCCGAAAGCCTCGGATGAGGATCTTCACACCTTCCACGAGCGCCTGCTGATCGAGCGGCTGGGTGCCCTCGGCGGCAAGCTGCGTGCCGGCCGCTCGCGCAACGACCAGACCGCCAACAACACCCGCCTCTACCTTCGCCGCACGGCGAGGCGACTGGTGAAGCTGGTCCTTGCGGTGCAGGACGCACTCGCCACCCAGGCGAATGAGCATATCGAGACGGTCATGCCGGGCTTCACCCACCTTCAGCCCGCTCAGCCGATATCGCTCGGCCATCACCTGATGGCGCACGCACAGTCGCTCAGCCGCGACGTCGAGCGCTTCATCGACTGGGACCGCCGCTTCGACCGCTCGCCGCTCGGCGCCGCCGCGCTGGCCGGCTCGGCTTTCGCCCGCGACACCGAAAGCTCTTCGCGTGATCTCGGCTACGCCCGTCCCTGCGAGAATTCAATTGATGCCGTCGCGAGCCGTGACGTGGTCTCGGAATTCCTGTTCGTGACCGCGATGCTGGGCGTGAACCTCTCGCGTCTGTCGGAGGAGATTTGCATCTGGGCGTCGCGCCAGTTCGCCTGGGTGAAGCTGCACGATTCCTACTCGACCGGCTCGTCGATCATGCCGCAGAAGAAGAATCCCGACATCGCCGAACTGACGCGTGGCATGTCGGGCACCATGATTGGTAATCTTGCGGGCATGCTCGCCACTCTTAAGGCGATGCCGCTCGCCTACAACCGCGATCTCGCCGAGGACAAGCGCGCGCTTTTTGAGACGATCGATCTTCTCGACCTGATCCTGCCTGCCTTCGCCGGCATGGTCGCGACGTTGTCCTTCGACACCAAACGCATGGCCGCCGACGCACCACGCGGCTTCACGTTGGCAACCGAGGTGGCGGACTGGCTGGTGCGGCAGGGCATTCCTTTCTCGCACGCGCATGAGATCTCAGGCGCCACCGTACGTTACTGCGAAGAGCGCGGCATGGACCTTGACGGGCTGACCGAGACCGACCTGCCGAACATCGATGATGCATTGACCCCGGATGTGCTTAAGGTGATCGACCCAGCCCGGGCGCTCGCGGAACGTTTCGGCCAGGGGGGAACCGCTCCCGCCCGCGTGCGCGAGCAGATCGCGGCCTTTGCCGACACCTGCAAAGAGCAGCGTGCCTGGGCCGAACTGGATCTCTCGGGTGTTGCCCTTGTCCCCTTAACGGGAGAGGAAGCATGACCGACACGCCCCTTCCGCAATCCAGCCGCGATGCCCATGACATCGCCCATCTTGAACTCGTCCCGCGCAGGCATGTGGGGCGCAAGGTCTTCGCCGCCATCGTGCTGCTGCTGGTGGCGCTCCTGATCCGCGCCTTCGTCGTCGGCCAGATCGAATGGCCGGTCGTCGGCCAATTCCTGTTCGCCCCCGTGATCATCCAGGGCATCTGGAACACGCTGCTGATGACGGTCGCGGCGATGTCGCTCGGCATCGCACTCGGCGTCCTCATCGCGATCATGCGCATTTCCGGCAATCCGGTGCTCGAATACATCGCGCTCGTCTATGTCTGGATCTTCCGTGGCGCGCCGGCGCTACTGCAACTGCTGCTCTGGTTCAACCTCGCGCTGATCTTCCCGACGATGGGCATTCCCGGCCTGTTCGAATTCAACACCGTCGAGGTGATGACGCCCTTCGTCGCCGCCATGCTCGGCCTGGGCATCCAGCAGGGCGCCTATACCTCGGAAGTCGTGCGAAGCGGCCTCCTGTCCGTGGACGCCGGCCAGTACGAAGCCGCTCGGACGATCGGCATGACGGGAATGCAGACGCTGCGCCGCATCGTGTTGCCGCAAGCCATGCGCGTCATGGTTCCGCCTGTTGGGAACGAGGTGATCAGCATGGTCAAGCTCACCTCGCTCGCCTCGGTGATCCAGTATTCGGAGATCCTGCACAATGCGCAGGTGATCTACTACGCCAATACCCGCGTGCTGGAGCTGCTGATGGTCGCAAGCTTCTGGTATCTCGCGATCGTCACCGTCCTCTCCCTGATCCAATCCCGGATCGAACGCTACTACGCCCGCGGCACCCGCGGGCGCACGACGATCTGAAGGGGGAGCACATGACAAGCGAAATCCTGGTCAAGGCCGTTGACGTCTGCAAGAGCTTCGGCACATTCAAGGCGCTCAATGAGGTGGGTCTGGAAGTGCGTAAGGGGGAGGTGAGCTGCATCATCGGCCCCTCGGGCTCTGGCAAGAGCACGTTCCTGCGCTGCATCAACCTTCTGGAACGCATCGACTCCGGCGCGATCTGGGCCAATGGCGAACTGATCGGCTACCGCCGCGACGGCAACAGGCTCTATGAGCTGAGCGACGTGGAAATCGCCCGCCAGCGCCGGGGCATCGGCATGGTCTTCCAGCGCTTCAACTTGTTCCCGCACAAGACTTCGTTGGAAAACGTGATCGAAGGGCCGGTACAGGTTTTGGGCGAAAGCCCGAAGGCCGCCCGCGAACACGCGATGGAACTCCTGAAACGCGTCGGCCTTGCCGACAAGGCCGGCAACTATCCCTCGGAGCTTTCTGGCGGCCAGCAGCAGCGCGTCGCCATCGCCCGAGCGATGGGCATGCGTCCCTCGCTCATCCTGTTCGACGAGCCGACCTCCGCACTCGACCCCGAACTGGTGGCCGAGGTGCTCGATGTGATGAACGATCTCGCCGCCTCCGGCATGACGATGATCGTCGTCACCCACGAAATGGGCTTTGCCCGCAACGTCAGCAACACCGTCGCCTTCATGGACGGCGGGCGGCTGATTGAGCACGGCCCTTCGGCGCGGGTCCTGACCCAACCCGACAACCCCCGCACCGCCGATTTTCTCAAGGCTGTGCAACGATAACCGTAAAAAACCGACAGGATGGGAACTACGATGAAAAAAGCAACTCTGGCCGCTTCGGCGTGCCTGCTCGCCTTTACCGCCCACGCACAGGATCTGCCGGAGAAATACAAATCCGCGGGCAAGCTTGTAGTGGCCAACACGCCGAATTATCCGCCGATGGAATATCGCGACCCGGCGACGAACGAACTGATGGGCGTCGACATCGAGCTTGGCAAGGCGCTGGCCAAGCAGCTCGGCACCGAGATCGAATGGT
The DNA here is from genome assembly GCF_052044935.1 of Ensifer sp. 22460. Taxonomy (NCBI): domain Bacteria; kingdom Pseudomonadati; phylum Pseudomonadota; class Alphaproteobacteria; order Hyphomicrobiales; family Rhizobiaceae; genus Ensifer; species Ensifer sp. 22460. The sequence goes on along the minus strand of NZ_JBQENZ010000023.1, from coordinate 85,498 downwards.
CCGAGATCGGTTTCGAGCAAATGGTGTCTTCGCTGAACACCGGCCGCGCCGACCTTGTTTTGAGCGGCATGAGCGACCTGCCCAAACGGCGCGAGACCATGGACTTCGTCGACTATATGAGCTCCGGCGCGCAGTTTTATACCTCGGCCAAACGCAAAGAATTCAAAGAACTCACCGACTTCTGTGGCAAGACAGTGGGCATGAGCCGTCGCACCTCCTTCCCGGATGAGGCCAAGAAGTGGAGCGCCGCCAATTGCGAAGCCAACGGCAAGCCGGCGCTTGTTATCGTTGGTACGGAAGGCTCGGCCGACGCCCGCGCCCAGTTGAAGCAGGGCCGCCTTGACGGCGCGGTCCAGGGCTCGGAAACCCTGCCCTACCTGTTGCAGCTTGAAAAGGACACCTACACCATCGTCGGCGAGCCCTTTACGGAAGTCTACCAGGGCATCGGCTTCTCCAAGCAGACGCCCGAGCTGCGTGACGCGATTGCCGGCGCCCTGAAAGCCCTCATGGCCTCCGGCGAATACAAGGCGATCTTCGAAAAATATGGTCTCGCCGCCAGCACGCTCGACGGCGTGATGATCAACGGCGAAGCCGCAAAATAATCACGGGACGGCCCGGCGGGTCTGCCGGGCCGCTCCCCTCGCCTGCCCGAACGAGGATACCATGATGCCCGATGTAGCCCGAAGCGGCGTGCAAGCGTTGACACATGTCGAGGCGCTTTCCGATTTCTGCGCCCGACTTGCACCTGCCGATCTACCGGCCCGGATCGCCGCCCGTACCAAATCCCATTTTCTGGATACGCTCGGCGCAGCACTCGCTGGCACTCGCTCCATCGAATTCCGCAAGGTACGTGCGCTCGTCGCACCAGGGGGAACAACACCGCTTCTGGCCTCGCCACAGCGAACCGGGCCGCGCGACGCGGCCCTCGCCAACGGGGTGGCCACCCATGTCTTTGAACTCGACGATTCCGGCGGCTGCGATCATACAGGCGCCGTCGTTCTGCCCGCGCTACTGGCAGCTCTTCCGTCCTGCGAGGCCCCGATTTCCGGCGGCGATCTCATTTGCGCGCTGACGGCGGGTTACGAGGTCGGCCGCCGGGTGCTGGATGCATCCGGCGGCTACGGCGTGCACAATGGTGCCGGTTGGCACTCCACCGGCACCTGTGGCACGCTCGCGGCCGCGGCAGCGGTCGCCCGGCTGCGCGGCTATGACAGCGCCGTCTTTCGCCACGCCCTGACGCTGGCCACCAGCTTTTCCTCTGGCCTGTGGGCCTTCAATCATGATGGCAGCCAAGCGAAGAAGGTCCACGCGGGCCGGGCGGCTGAAGGCGGACTTCTCGCCGCCGATCTCGCCGGCGCCGGCTTTTCCGGTCCCTCGCAGGTGTTCGACGATGTCTGGGGCGGTTACTTCCGCACCTATGTCCGGGATGTCGGGCATGCCGCCGAACTCTCCGCCGGGCTGGGCACGAACTGGAAGATTGAACGGGCCTCGCTCAAGCCCTACGCTGCTTGCCGCGGCGCGCATTCCGCCATCGACGCTGTCGGCGACATCCTTGCCGAGACCGGCCGCACTGCCGCGGATATCGCGCGGGTTGACGTCCGCCTCAGCTCCTTCCTGATGGACATGTGCGGCCGGGCGCGGCTGGAAACACTAGCGGGCGCACAAATGAGCCTCGGCTATGCGCTGGCGGCGCTCCTGGTCTTCGGCCGCGTCGACCTCGAACAGTATTCCGCCGCCGCCCGCGGCGATTCGCGCATCGCCGATGTTCTCGGCCGCTTCCGCTTTCATCCCGATGCGCAGATGCCGCAGATGGCCGAGCCGGAGGTGACCGTCATCTTCGCTGATGGCGAAAGCAGGACGGCGATGGTGCCCCGCGCCACCGGCTCCAGCGAGCGGCCGATGAGGGACACCGCCATCCGTGCCAAATTCGACAGCCTCGCGTCGATGGCATTGCCTGCGGCTCGTATCGCGGAACTCGCCGATTTCGTGGGCGTGCTGGAGGAACGCGCGGACTGCCGGGGCCTTTCTGACCTGCTGGTCGCGGACGAACCCGAAGCGCCGGTCTTCATTTGAGAAGGAAGTTTCATGACCTACGATCTCAGCCCTCGCCCACTCAACCCGGCGTCACCAGCCCCGGTTTTTGACTGGCCCTACGGCAAGAAGAGCGCCCTCTTTATCGGTTTCGATGTCGATGCCGAGACTGCCTGGATCGGCAACAACCACGCCAATGTCGACCGGATGGTGACGACCTCACTCGGCGGCTACGACGCCCGGGTCGGAATCACAAAGATCCTCGAACTGCTGGATACGCTGCACCTCAAGGCGACCTTCTTTATTCCCGGCTGGACGGTCGAGGCCCATACAGCCGCGTGTGAACCGATTGTCGCTGCCGGACACGAGATCGCCCATCACGGCTACCTGCACAAATGCCCGGATCGCAACAAGCTGGACGAAGCAAAGGAGGAGATCGACCGCGGCCTCGAAGCGCTGAAATCCCGGCTCGGCATCACACCCGTCGGCTATCGTGCGCCATCCGGCGAGAATTTTCCCGAGCTTCTCGCCTATCTTTGCGAACGGGGCCTGCGCTATTCCTCATCGTTCCGCGACGATATCCGCCCCTATCGTCACCGTCTGGCGGACGGCCGCCCGGGCCCGGTGGAAATTCCGGTCAACTACGCCTTCGACGACTGGAATTTCGGCATCACCGGTCGGCTGGATGCGCGCCCGCTCTTCGGGCGGGACGCTATCCTACCCATCTGGCGCGAGGAGTTTGTCGGAACCCACGAGTGGGGCGGCGTGAGCACGCTTGTCCTGCATCCGCAGGTTTCCGGCCGGCCGATGCGGTGGCGGATACTGCGGGATTTCCTCAGCGAGATCGCCGCGCGTGACGACGTCTGGATCGCCACCGGCGCGGAAATCCTCGCGCACTACGAAGCCGAAACCGAAGCAGCATAGGGTCTCACCGGTCGCCCGCCAAACCGCGCGAATGGACTTCAGCCGTCTCCACAGCAGAGGCGACCCTTACAATATCGCCATCGTGGTTCCCGGCGATACATTATGCGATCTTCTTTAACGGGCGTTGCGTCAATCCCTTGTGCGCTCAATCCCTCGCCGAGTGCTTACTTCTGTCCGCAGTCGGAGCTTTGCCGCGGCTGTCCGGCAGCGATGCCCCTTCACCAAAGCCGCCAGACCACTCAAGCGCTGCAGCAGTTGTGCGGTACGGGCTGGCACCTGCTGGCGCAGCTGCGACCGGGTAAATGCGCCGGTGCTGGCGAGAGCCGAGGCGCGGCCAACCGTCTGCCTCCCAAAAGCGCAGTCTCGGCTGGGAGACCGACGGCGATACCTGCTTACCAGGGCCGCTAGCCTTGCCGTTCCCCCATGCTTCCCGCAATCATAATAACGCAGACGCTCGTCGAGCTCGTTAGCGAACTGATCCACGTACGTGTCTCGCCAAAGCTTGGCCGTTCAGCGCTGATGGCCGCCTGAAACCGGGGCTAAATCCCGCGGCCGAGACCCATTGCATCGATACGCCCGGGAACAGTGCGTCATTTGTTGCTCTGATTGATCGCACGGCAAATGACGCACGAAGTTAGCCGCGAGCGCAGCGAGAAGCTCGCCGTCTCGGATCGTGCACTCAAGAATTTCGTAGACCGGACCTTCGGGCGGCCCCGCTCGAGGTAACAGACGCCACGAGGTCGGATCCGCGGATGCCCTACGGGACGATCCGCGCAGAAAACAGCCCCGCGGGGATATCGGGATTGTCGGCATCAGTCACCAACAGCAACTCCACGGTCTCGCCTTCTCGGCATGCGTGAATGCCCTCGATCTTGTGCGGGTATTCTAGATGGTCAAACGAAACGAGATTGCCAGGTCGTCGATAATTCCAATGCCTGCACCGAGACATGGACCGTCGAGGTACGCATCGTCTGTATTCTCCGCGACGGCGCTGAAAATCATATCTCCATTGGGCAGCGCCGCGGCATCGGTGAAGCCGAACGGAGTTCCTCGGATGGCGCCGAGATCGAAACGTTCGATCCCGACGGGTGTCAACCCCTCACCTCGTCCCTTCTCAAGCGCGTCCAGGACCGGAGGCAGCGGGTAGCGAACGATGGCATTGTCGTTGTGCCGTTTATTACCCCGCTGAAACAATCGCAGCTCCCGTCCAACCGCGACTGCGCCTTCGATATTGAGCTGACCAAACTCTGCCGCGATCGGATCAAGAATAAACGACAGATCGACGCTTTTCGGAGGAGTGGCTATGCCGCCGCGAGCGCAGATCCAGCAAGACACCTCGCTTGCGGTTCGGCCGAGATCCTGAGCCAATTGCAAAGAGAGCTCCAAACGAAAACCCGCGGGACGGAGGAACGTGGATCAGTGCCTCCAGGTCCGGCTTCATTGCCTTTCGATCGACAGTCGCATCGGGCAAATCGCCGTCAAACAACCGGATCAAGTGACCCGGTCCTGATCCGCGAGCAGGAAACACACCGAGGTGCAGATCATCATCCGCGATCACGTATAGCGCCGCATCAACGCATTCGAGCCCGCTTGCGGCGCTTAAGTGTGAGCAGCGCGAACGGGTGCTCGCATCTATGTTGAGGTCGCGCATCTTCTCGAGCTTGATCATGTGCGATTGCTCCACCCTGTCAGCTAGCCCGCCCTATGGGCGGTCTCGTTTCGTCGGCTTTAACTGGCCGCGAAGGCCGAGATATGGCACAGACCCTCGGCTCCAGGAATTGCTCCGGCTCAAGCGTCGAGATCGAGGTGTTCGAGAGCAAAAGCGGTGAGTATCGCATTTTCGAAAGAGCATGGCAGTAACCTCGTCACCACCGATCAGATAGAGTATTCTATGCATCCTCGCAGCCGTACCGGCCGTGGCGTACCCCGTGGTGGGGACGGTAGCACTCGACGCAAGCTGATTGCATGGGGGACACTGCAGTGGAGGGGCGCGAGGCGGATGACTCAAGCGTCAGTCTCAGGCAACAGGTCAAACTACTGAAGCGGGAGCTTGACGAGACCGTTAAGCAACAGACGGCGACCAGCGAAATACTGCGAGTCATCCCGATCTCGACCAGTTCAGCGCAGCCCGTCTTCGATGCGATAGCGAAAAGCGTAGCAAGGCTATGCGCGGCGGAATTTTGTTTCGTATTTCAGTTCGACGGAGAGTTCCTACACCCAGTTGCCTATCACGGCATATCGCGCGAAGGCATTGAAGCGGTACGGGCCCGGTTTCCGCAGCGACCAAGTAAAGGCAACGTCACGGGCAGAGCTTTTATCAGCGGTGTCATCGAGCAGATCCCCGACGTCTTTTCCGACCCAGATTATCAGATGCTACAGCTGGCGAAGATTGTGTCGTACCGTAGCGCCATGGGCGTGCCGCTATTAAGAAAGGGGCGTCCGATTGGATCGATCGCCGTCACTCGGCGTGCGATCGGTTTCTTTCCAGAGCGACAGGTTGAGCTGCTGCGAACATTCGCTGATCAGGCAGTGATCGCCATCGAGAACGTTCGTCTTTTCGAGGAGGCGCAAGCGCACAACCGAGAGATTGGCGAGGCGCTCCAACAGCAGACGGCGACAAGTGAAATACTTCGCGTCATTTCGACCTCACCTACCGACGCGCAGCCCGTGTTCGACACGATCGCGCAGCGCGCAGCCAGTCTTTGCGGTGCGCAGTTCTGCCACGTGTTTCGCTATGATGGCGAACTGTTGCATTTCGTGGCGCGCCACCGGCTGGAACCCGAAGGTGCGGTGCTTCCAGCCCCGCCCGGTCGAGGCAGTGCGGCCGGCCGTTCGATCCTCAGCCGATCAGTAGAGCAGATAGAAGATTGGCGCGCTGATCCGGAATACACGGCCTACACCGTCATCGGCAGTCAATCCTCGAACTACAGAAGCCTGGTGGCGGTGCCCATAATACGCAGCGGCGTGCCGATCGGAACCATTGTTGTGGCACGAAGCGAACCAGGATTGTTCCCTGATCGCCAGGTCGAAGTTCTCAAGACCTTCGCCGATCAGGCCGGAATAGCAATCGAGAATGTTCGACTGTTTTCCGATTTGGAAGAACGGAATCTCGACCTCAAGGAGGCGCTGCAGCAACAAACTGCGACAGCCGATGTTCTGAAGGTCATCAGTCGGTCCGCCTTCGATCTCCAGACGGTACTTGATACGCTTGTCGAATCGGCCGTGCGGCTTTGCGAGGCCTATGATGCGGCCATCTTCCTAAAGGATGGAGACACTCTCTACTTGAGGGCGCATCACGGGCCAATTCCGATCGATTTCGTCGGCTGGCCAGTGTCACGGGGCTGGGTGACCGGACGGGCCGTCGTTGACAGAAAACCTGTTCACGTGCCTGACCTGACGGCTGACGCCGATGAATACCCGGAAGGCCAGAGCATGGCGGTGCGGATGGGGCATCGCACGATTTTAGCCGCGCCCTTGTTGCGACAGCAGGAAGCTATTGGTGGGCTCGTCATACGCCGAGCTGAAGTCAAGCCATTTTCCGAAAAGCAGATCGACCTTCTCCAGACCTTTGCCGACCAAGCGGTCATAGCGATTGAGAACGTGCGGCTTTTCGACGAGGTGAAGGCGCGGACGGCCGAACTGGCCGAGGCGCTAGAACAGCAAACCGCGACGGCTAACGTCCTGAAGGTCATCAGCCGCTCCGCGTTCGACCTGCAATCGGTTTTGGATACTCTGGTGGCCTCCGCTACCCGTCTTTGCGAGGCGGACATGGCGACGATGACCCGGCCAATGGGTGACGCGCATTATCCAGTCTCCAGCTATGGCTTCTCGCAGGAATTCGACCAATACTTCCGAGCGCTCCCGCTGGAGCCGGGGCGCGGAAGCATAGTCGGGCGAACCCTGCTTGAGATCCGGCCGGTTCAGGTGGCCGACGTCCTCGACGATCCCGATTACGCCATGCCGGAAGCGCAAAGACTTGGAGGGTTTCGTACCGTACTTGGCGTGCCGCTCCTGCGCGAGGGAAGCCCGATCGGCGTGCTCGCATTGACACGTTCCACGGTGCGGCCATTCACGGACAAGCAGATCGAGTTGGCATCTACCTTTGCCGACCAGGCCGTGATTGCCATCGAGAATGTGCGTCTTTTTCAGGAAGTGCGAGCAAGAACCGAGGAACTGTCGCACTCCCTCGAAGAACTAAAGGCTACGCAGGACCGATTGATCCAGACGGAAAAGCTTGCCTCGCTCGGACAACTGACTGCCGGAATTGCGCACGAGATCAAGAACCCGTTGAACTTCGTGAATAATTTCTCGGCGCTGTCGGTCGAGTTGCTCGAAGAACTACAGGAGGCGCTCGACGGCGCGGTAGCCGACGGTGCAAGGCGCTGCGAAATCGACACGCTCGCCGAGACGATAAAGGGTAATCTTGAAAAGATCATACAGCATGGCAAACGCGCCGATTCAATCGTCAAGAACATGCTTATGCATTCGCGTCAGGGGGCGGGCGAGCGCAGGCGAACCAATATCAACGTCATCGTCGAGGAGAGCCTGAATCTCGCATATCATGGAGCTCGGGCCGAGAAGCAAGGGTTCACGATCACGCTGGAGAAATCGTTCGACCCGCTGGCCGGAGAGGTCGACCTGTACCCGCAGGAGATCACACGCGCGCTTCTCAACCTTATCTCGAACGGCTTCTATGCGACGAGTAAACGCACGGCATCAGGGCCCGGCGACAGTTATGAGCCGACGCTCGCGGCGGTGACCAGGAACCTCGGAGACAGCGTTGAGATCACTATCCGCGATAATGGCGTCGGAATCCCGCCAGAGGTGCGGGAGAAGATGTTCAATCCTTTCTTCACAACCAAGCCTGCTGGCGAGGGGACTGGCCTCGGCCTGTCGCTCAGCCATGACATCATCGTCAAGCAGCATGCAGGTTCCATCGAGGTTGATACAGAACCTGGTCGTTACACCGAGTTTCGCATCCGACTGCCGCGGAACACCCCGGCGATGTCAGCGCCGGAGGGCAGATCATGAGCCTCCTCATTCTGGTGGTCGATGACGAGCCCGATGTCGAGTTGCTTTTCAAACAACAGTTCCGCCATGACCTGCGCGCTGGCCGCTTCGGCATGGAGTTCGCGCGATCAGCTTCAGCCGCACTCAAGCGGATCGCCGATGCAGGCGACGTTACGCTCATTCTCATCCTGTCCGACGTCAACATGCCGGGGATGAGCGGGCTTGAACTGGTGCCAAAGGCGAGGAGCATGAGGCCCGACGTGCCGGTGATAGTGGTCACTGCCTATGGCGATCCGGACACGAGGCGAAGAGCCATGGAATGTGGCGCAGAAGCGTTGCTGACCAAGCCGATCGACTTCATCGCGTTGCGAGAAGAAATCAACAGTCGAGTTGGGCGCGCCACATGAATACAAGCATACTCGTTGTGGACGACGAGCCGGACCTGGAGATGCTTCTTGTCCAGAAATTCAGGAAGCAGATCCGTGACGGGTCACTGCGTTTCCTGTTCGCCCACGACGGAGTTGAAGCCTTGGCCGTACTTGCTGCCAACCACGACGTGGATATTGTGCTGAGCGACATCAACATGCCGCGTATGGATGGCCTGTCGCTGCTGGCGAAGCTTCAGCAGAGGGACGAGGATCTATCGACGATAATCGTTTCCGCCTACAGCGACATGGCCAATATCCGCACCGCGATGAACCGCGGCGCCTACGACTTCGTAACGAAGCCGATCGATTTTGCCGATCTGGAGGCGACGATTGGCAAGACGATCCACCATGTGGAAACGCTGCGCGAAGCACAGCGTCGGCAGAGCGCGGCCGAACGGGCGCATGCGTCGCTTTCCCGCTACTTCTCGCCCAACCTCGCCGAGCGCCTCGCAAACTGCTCTGAGACACTTGACCTCGGCGGCGCACGTCGAGAGGTCGCTTCGCTCTTTACCGACCTAACCGGCTTCACAGCGCTGGTGGAAACAATCGAGCCGGACGTGCTGGGACAACTACTCAACGACTACATCGTCGGTATGACCGACATCGTGTTCGCCCACGACGGTACGGTAGCCAAGATCATCGGCGATGCGTTGCACGTGCTTTTCGGAGCGCCGGCCGATCAGCCGGACCACGCCGGTCGCGCCGTCGCCTGTTGTCTCGATCTCGATGTGTTCGCGTCGTCCTTCCGCGAGCAATGGCGCAGAAAGGGAATAGCGCTTGGTTATACTCGGATCGGTGCACACGCGGGCACCGCTGTCGTCGGCAACTTCGGCGGAGGGCGGTTTTTCGACTATAGTGCTTATGGCGACACCATCAATGTCGCCGCGCGATTGGAGGCGGCCAACAAAACGATCGGCACACGTATCTGCGTCAGCAGCAGCCTGGCTGCACGGGTGCAGGCGTTCTGTGGTCGCCCGGTTGGCAACTTGTTACTTCGAGGCAGAATCGAGCCGATCCACGCTTTCGAGCCGCTTGAGCCGGCGCAATACGCCAGTCCAGACACGCAGGCGTATTTGCAAGCTTTCGAAGAGTTGGAGGCGGGTAATCCCCATGCGATCGCGTCATTTGCAGCCCTCGTTGGTCGAAACTCCGATGATCGGCTTGCGAGCTTCCACCTGAGGCGACTGCTAAACGGCGAAACCAGCGCGACAATAGCCATTTGAATGCATGGTTTGCCTGCAGGACTGAACCGCCGAAGAATCGTAGCCTCGCTTCATTGAAAAAGCCTGTCCGGTCCGGCGAAAATCGTGCAGTTGCCAATCTGGAAGGTTGGGAAATCGCCGCTGCCAGGTTGTGAGTTCCCAACGGGTCAAGGGCGCACCCGTTAGTCCCGCTGCCGTTGTGGGGCCAACGTCATCGGCTGCGCATAGGCGAGCGGCGATCGGCTGCCTGACAGGTTTTCGTCCAGAACCAGCGTCTTGAGATCGTCAGAACGGACGTCGACCCCCACAATCGCACCCGCAATCTCCGCCTTTAATGAGACGCGGCTCTTCTGGCCTGGGGGGGGACGGCTTTCGTCGGCCTTGAAGGTGAGTTATATTACGTATAGCTTATATACGAGGGAGTGCGGTGAGATGTGCCAACCTTTCAGCGCTCTATTGCCAGCGTATTTGCCTGGAGGGGATAGAGATGGAAGACGATCGAACCACAATAACCGCGGAGTTTCAGGGTTTCGAAATCAGTATCGTCTCACGGGAGCCGCTTCTTGGGACACTTGAACTGACCTCATTCACGGGCGCGAACATCGAAGTCCCTTTGGATTACTACAGCGCAGAAGCCCTTGTTTCGGCGCTCGTACAATTTCTGGCGCAAGGCAGCAATGACTGACAGACCTTTCGCCGACCGCATCAGGCGCTCTTTCTCTCGGACGAGTACCGGCGAATAGTCCATCCCCCAAGTGGGTAAGCTCATCAGGCCCAAAGGTTCGAGTTGGGTGCCCTGCCCGAGTACCGGATCGACAATATCTAGACCTCGGTGGTGTGCGCGCTGTTGAAGCCGTAAAGCAGCGGCGCGGACCGAACGTTTCGCTTTTTTTAGCCAGAACGGAAGCATCCGAGTCGCTCTCCGCGTAGGGCAAGGGGATAATATCGGCGTCGCCCCCTGCGGGGCGAAGGCTTCTTCTTCGAAATCGTGCATCGCGACAGCTACCGCGGCTATGGCGCGGCAAACGCGATCTTCCGCATCGCCGTAGTCAAGACGCAGCACCTCCCGGCGGCATGCCGGCGGAGTCTATTTGAAGCGAGAACGATATAGCCACACCGAAACCCAACACCGATGGACCAGCATCACGACAAGCCATATTTACGGATCTTGTCGTGCAGGGTCGCCTTCGGCACCAGCAATTCCTCGCTGACGCGGGCCAGGCTGTTGCTGTTACGGGAGAGGGCTTCGGCGATGAGGGCACGCTCAAAGGCTTCGACGGTTCGCGCCAGCGGCCGAGGAGCGGTGCCTGTAGCCCCACCAAAGGGCGGGAAGCCGGCTGCGATCCCCAGCACGCAGCGCTCGGCGACATTGCGCAACTCGCGCACGTTGCCGGGCCAGTTGTAAGCGAGCAGACGTCGCGTGCGTTCGGCGTCAGGCGCGAGCACGGGGCGCTCGTGGCGTGATGCAGCCTGTAGAGCAAAATGCTCGAACAGGAGACCGACGTCCTCGCGCCTTTCGCGCAGGGGCGGCAGGGGCAGTGTCGCGACGTTCAGGCGATAATAGAGATCAGCACGGAATTCACCTTTTTCGGCAAGCACTGCCAGATCGACTTTGGTCGCCGCGATGACACGGCAGTTGACGAGGATCGGGGTGTTTGACCCGAGGCGCTCGAGCGTGCGCTCCTGCAGCACCCTGAGCAGCTTGACCTGCATGGCCATTGGCATGCTTTCGATCTCGTCGAGAAACAGCGTGCCGCCATTGGCGTGCTCGATCTTGCCGATCCGGCGCTTGGCGGCGCCGGTGAAGGCTCCAGGCTCATGGCCGAAGATTTCGCTGTCGAACAGGTTCTCAGGCACGCCGCCGCAATTGATGGCGACGAAATTGCCGCTACGCCTTGGGCTCGCATCATGTAGGCAGCGCGCGACGAGCTCCTTTCCGGTCCCGGTCTCGCCCTGAATCAGCACGTCGGCTGCGCTATTTCCAAGCTCGCCGATGAGATGGCGTACGCGCTCGATGGCAGCAGAATCCCCGATGATGCGGCTGGCGGTCGATTGCCTGTTCTCAAGTCGCGCGCGCAGTTCGCGCACCTCCAGCGTCAGCGTGCGTTTTTCCAGCGCCCGCCGCACGATCTCGACGAAATAATCGGGCGAGAACGGCTTCTCAATGAAGTCGTGCGCTCCGTCCTTCATTGCCTGGACCGCCAGAGAAACATCACCATGACCAGTCATCAGGACCACCGGCAGGTCGCGATCCTGCCGTAGCAGGTCATGCATCAGGGCCATGCCGTCATCGCCCGGCAGGCGGATGTCGGTAACGACGACACCCGGAAAATCCGCAGCAACGAGCTGCCGTGCCTTTTCGGCGCTTTCGACCGCCTCGACCTCCATGCCTTCGAGCTCCAGCGTCTGCTGGCACCCGAGCCGGACGTTCGGTTCGTCCTCGACGATCAGGACCTTGAGGTTGTCGCCCATGGCGTTTCTCCGATATCGGCTGCGGGAAGAGCGACGGTGAAAACCGCGCCGCCCTCGGGATGGTTCGCCCCCGACAGCGTTCCACTGAAATGGTGCACGATTTCCAATGAAATGGCCAAGCCGAGCCCCAATCCCCTGTTGCTTTCCTTGGTCGTGAAGAATGGCTCGAAGAGGTGCTCGCGCACGTCTTCCGGCAGACCCGGCCCATTGTCATGGACCTCCACGATCACGCGCGTCGCTTCGCGCCGGCCGCGAAGGCGCAGCATGGGTGTCGCAATGCCCTCGATCGCATCCAGCGCATTGGCAATCAGGTTGACCATGACCTGCTCCAGGCGGTTGGCGTCGCAGAGCGCCGTCATTTCGTCCGCCCCCATCTCGGTGGTTACGGTCACGTTTGCGCGGCGCCAGCGCTGGTCGAGCAGGAACAGCGCGTTGTCGACGGCGCGTCGGACGTCGACCGGGCCCGGCATGCCGGAGGATTTGCGGGCGAAGGACTTGAGCTGGTTGGTCAGCGTGCCCATACCATCGACGATGCTGCCGATCCGGTCCAGATTGTGCTCGGCGGTCGCTAGGTCGCCGCGACGGAGGAACTTGACCGCATTGCCGGAAAGCGTGCGCAACGCTGCGAGAGGCTGATTTATTTCATGGGCAAGGCCTGCGGAAATCTGGCCGATCGTTGCCAGCTTGGCAGCATGGACAAGCTCGTCCTGCGCCGCGCGCAACGTCCGTGTCCGCTCCTCCACCTTGCGCTCCAGTTCGTCATGGGCGCGCTGCAACGCCTCTCGCGCCCGTAGCCGGTCGCGCAGATGCCGGCGCCGCTGGTCGAGCAGCACCAGCACGATGCCGACGAAGGCACTGGCGATCGCCGCCAGCGCGGCGCGCGTCCAGGCGATAGCCCTGACCTCGCCGGCGGGCGAGAGCACGGTCAGCGACCAGCCAGTGTCGCCCATGGGAGCAGTCTGCGCCAGAAAATTGCCGGACAACTTGGAGCCGCCGTCGACGTCCGCCGGCGGAGCAAGGCGCACGAGGACAGCATTTTCATCGAAAGCCTCCTCACGCGTCAGGCCGAGCGAGGGAAGCGGGCGGGCGTTATATTGCAGGCTGCGCTCCAGCCGCCGCCTTTCTTGATCCGGCAACGGGCGCAGCGTCGTGAATTTCCAGGATGACACGGACGCGAGGATGACAACACCGTTCTGATCAGTGACGATGACGGGCACTTCGACGGTCGCCCAGGACTGCTCCAATTGTTCAAGACTGACTTTGACCACGGCAACGCCTACAACCTCGCCATTCGCGAGCAAAGGCGAAGAGAGATAGTAGCCCGGCTCGCCGCGGGTGATGCCGATGCCAAAGAGCCGGCCGGGCCGGCCCCGCATGCCATCTGTGAAGTAGGAGCGGTAGGACAGGTCCTCTCCGATAAAGCTGTCAGATCGGTTCCAGTTGCTGGCAGCTACCACATGCCCTTGCCGGTCGAGCAGATAGATAGACAGCGTGCCCGCCCGGTGGTTGAGCTGCTCGAGGTAGCGGTTGACAGTGTCGGTGAGCGGTTTTCCGCGCGCGACCAGGTCGATTACGTCCCGCTCCAGGCCAAGCGTCGCCGGGAAGTAGGCGTATTTGTCGATCTGCCTGTTCAGGCTGGTGGCGTAGACTTCGAGGCGTTGGGTTCCCGTTCTTTGCAACTCAGCGAGCCCCAGGTTCTCGCTGACGCGAAAGCCGGCAATGCCGGCGGCGAGCGCTACAGCGACAAGGCCGGGCAGCAACAAACCGTATTTGCGAATGAAAGAGGCGATCGACATGGGAACGAATGGAAACGGATGCGCACGCCGTAGTGTTGTTGATCCGGCTCCCTACCACATCCGATGAGACCGAGCGAGCGGGCGGGCGGGAAACTGCCCGCCTTCTTAAGTGAAAGCGGGCAGTTTGTTTTCGGGCATCCGCCTATTCAGCCGCGACCAGTCTTTCGCGTGTGCGCTCTTTCGCGTCTTCAGGAATGTCGAGCGCGTTTTCCCACTTGGCGACGACCGTGGTGGCAATCGCATTTCCGAGCACGTTGGTGGCGGTGCGCCCCATGTCGAGGAAATGGTCGATACCCATGATCAACAGCACGCCCGCCTCCGGCAGGTTGAACATCGGTAGAACGGCGGCGACAACAACCAGCGCGGAGCGCGGCACACCGGCGATGCCCTTGCTCGAAACCATGAGGACCAGCAGCATGACGATCTGCTGCTCCATGGTGAGCGGCAGGCCGTAGGCCTGCGAAATGAACAGAGCGGCAAAGGCCGTATAGATCATCGAGCCGTCAAGGTTGAACGAATAGCCAAGCGGCAGAACGAAGCCGATGACACGCTCCTTCACGCCGAAGTCTTCCAGCTTCTCCATAACGCGCGGGTAGGCCGCTTCGCTGGAAGCGGTGGAAAAACCGACAAGCATCGGCTGGCGCACTTCCCTGACTAGTCGGAACACGTTTGCGCCGAGCACCAGGAAGCCTGCGCCGATCAGCACGGCCCAAAGCACGACGAGCGTTGCGTAGAAGCTGCCGACGAACTTGCCGTAGACCATCAGGATGCCGAGGCCCTGGACGGTGACCACGTTGGCGACGGCGGCAAAGACGCCGACCGGTGCGAAACGCATCACATAATCCGTCACCTTCAGCATGACCGGGACGGCGCCTTCGATGACCTCGATCAGGGCGCGAGCCTTCGTGTCCTTCAAACTGCCGAGGGCGAGACCGAAGAATACCGAGAAGACGAGAATCTGTAGGATCTCGTTATTCGCCATCGCCTCGAAGATATTGCGGGGAAAGACGTGGGTGATGAAGTCCTTGAGATTGAGCGAGGAAGTCTTCAGATCGGCCGAGGCCGAGACATCGGGCAACGGCACGCCAACATTGGCGCCGGGCTGGAAAAGATTGGCGAAGACGAGGCCGATTGCCAGCGACGCGAGCGACGCCATCAGGAACCAGCCGAGCGCCTTGCCGCCGATACGGCCGACGGTCCGGGCATCGCCCATGCCAGCCATGCCGGCGACGAGGGTCGTGAAAATCAGCGGCGCTATGATCATCTTGATCAGCCGCAAGAAAATGTCGGTCACCATCGCGAAATAGCCGGCGATATCCTTTGCCACGGCCGGGCTGCCCGAAAGCACGTTGCAGCCGTAGCCGACGAAAACGCCCAGTATCATTGCGATGACGATCCAGGTCGTCTGCTTGTTTATCTTCATGATAATCTCCTTCCTCCCCCGCCCGGTTCATCCGGACGGTTTTTCAGTCAACAGATGGATGGTTCAGCTGCACGCCGTGATCGGGCGCGGTTGGGTCAGCGCCTCGGGGCGCAGGACTTCGGCGAGCGCTTCGGCGGTCATCAGCCCGCGCGCCTCCACGAGTTCGGCGACGCCCTTTCCGGTTCGGTGCGCCTCCGCCGCGACTTCGGTCGCATTGGCGTAGCCGATGATGGGGTTGAGCGCGGTGACGATGCCGATCGAACCCAGCACGCTCGCCTCCAGGCGCTCGCGGTTCGCGGTGATGCCGTCGACGCACTTGTCGGCGAGGATCAGGCATCCCCGACTGAGGTGGCCGATGCTCTTGAACAGGCTGTGGGCGATGATTGGCTCGAAGGCGTTAAGCTGGAGCTGGCCTGCCTCGGCCGCAAAGGTCACCGTCAGGTCGTTGCCGATCACCTCGTAGGCGATCTGGTTGACGAGTTCAGGGATGACCGGATTGACCTTGCCGGGCATGATTGAGGAGCCAGCCTGGCGCGGCGGCAGGTTGATCTCCCCGAAGCCCGCCCGCGGTCCGCTGGAGAGCAGGCGAAGATCGTTGCAGACTTTGGAAAGCTTGACCGCGGCGCGCTTCAAGACGCCCGAAAGCTGAACGAAGCTACCGCAATCCTGCGTGGCTTCGATGAGATTGGGCGCAGTGATCACGGGCACGCCGCTATCCTCCGCGAGCAACTGGCAAACCAGAGCCGCATAATCGGGATGGGCAGTGATGCCCGTGCCGATGGCAGTCGCGCCGAGATTGATCTCGCGGATCAGCAGTGCGGCCTCGCGCAGCCGCTGCTCGTCCTCGCCCAGCATCACCGCATAGGTGGAGAACTCCTGCCCCAGCGTCATCGGCACTGCATCCTGCAGTTGGGTCCGCCCCATCTTTAGGATGTCGTGGAATTCGTCTGCCTTGCGTTCGAAGGCTGCGCGGAGATAGGCCATTGCATCGATCAGGCGGAAGATCCCGCTGTAGGTCGCAAGCTTCAGCGCCGTCGGATAGACGTCGTTGGTTGACTGGCCGAGATTGACATGTTCGTTCGGGTGCAGTCGCCGGTAGTCGCCGCGGGCGTGGCCCAGGACCTCGAGCGCCCGGTTGGCGATGACCTCGTTGGCATTCATGTTGGTGGACGTACCGGCTCCTCCCTGGATCACGTCCACCACGAACTGATCGTTGAGCGCACCGGCCTCGATTTCGCGGCAGGCGGCAACAATCGCCTCGGCCCTCTCGGCATCGAGCTGTCCCAGCTCCATGTTCGCCCGCGCCGCCGCCATCTTGATCTGCGCGAGCGCGCGGATCAGATCCGGATAGTGTGAAATCGGAATGCCGGTCACCGCAAAGTTCTCGACGGCACGCAGGGTGTGAACGCCATAGTAGGCGTCCGTGGGAACCTCACGGTTCCCGAGCAGGTCATGCTCTGTACGGCTTAAGGCAACAGTCATCGGGCGTTTTACTCCTCTCCATCCACCCGCTGCCGAGCGAGTGTCACCTGAAGAGAGCAACACGCGTGCCAACTCGAGCAGGCCCGAGCCGTGCCGCTAAGTCATTGAAGTCAAACGTTCCGGTTTGCCGAGCCGTTGGACAATGTTCGGATTTCCGAACGGAGAATGGCTTGCGCGTTCGGTGTTCCGAATGATCTTATCAAGCGTCATCGTGAACTGGTCCTTGGGCGACACGCTGGTCCGCCAAGGGTGTTAGTTACTCTCCATACCGGCTGCCGTAGTGGACTTCTGTAGAAGCCCGCTACGGCGCTTTTCTCGTAGCCTGTAGCTGCCGCCACGGATTGTGATGACGTGGCTGTGGTGCAGCAACCGATCAAAGATAGCAGTTGCCACGACGGAGTCGCCGAACACTGTTCCCCATTCTCCGACATTGCGGTTGGAGGTGACGAGCATTGCACCCCGCTCATAGCGCCTCGATACGAGCTGGAAAAATAAATTGGCTGCATTGGGCTCAGGCGGAAGATAGCCAAGCACGTCGATGATGAGCAGCTTGGTCTTGGCGAGAAACCCAAGTCGTTCTTCCAAGCGTCCTTCGCCATGTGCTCTCACGAGCGTTGCGACCAATGCCTGCGCCGTTGTGAACAACACCGTGTAGTTTTGACGGACCTCTCTTCCAAGCGCAATCGCGAGATGGGACTTCCCAACGCCAGGCGGACCGAGTCGCCTTGAACGGGTCGGCCAGAGCCAGCAGGTCGAGACTCCTCGTCCTTGATGTTATCTCACCGGAGACACTATCATCTGAAATGGGAGTAGTCCGTGAGAGGGGACGGCATCGGTTCGGAGTAGCAACCCGGCGCGCGTTTTGCGCTCCGGTCGGAGTTGTCAATGACGCCAGGACCAGAAAACTATAAGGAGCTTCTACTGTTTCTGGCGACGGCCGGCATAATTGTGCCTCTGTTTGGGCGCTTGAAATTGAGTCCGGTCTTTGGATTCCTCGCCGCCGGCATGATGCTTGGCCCCTTCGGTCTCGGAGCTCTCGCGCGAGATTTGCCGTGGCTCTCCGCAATCTCCATAACAGATGTTGGGCAGATCGCGTATCTGGCTGAATTCGGCGTGGCATTCCTTCTCTTCATGATTGCGCTCGAGCTGTCGTGGAATCGCCTTCTGCTGATGCGCAAACTCGTCTTCGGCCTAGGCGGCTTGCAGGTTCTCGCCTCGACAGCTGTCCTTGCGGCCGTCGCTGGCTTGCTAGGTCAAACTCCAGCTTCAGCGGTGGTGCTTGGAAGCGCGCTCGCGATGTCATCGACGGCTATCATTCTGCCGTCGCTTGTCGAACGCAAACTGCTTAACACCACGGTTGGACGAGCAAGTTTCGCCGTGTTGCTCTTCCAGGACCTTGCGGTGGCGCCTCTGCTGTTCATGGTAACGGTGTTGGGTGCACGTGAAGGAACGGGACTCGGCGCCGGCTTGTTGTATGCGCTAGCGCCTGCCGCAGTTGTGTTGTTTGCGATGGCCGGGCTGGGTCGCCTAATTCTTAGGCCCCTTTTCAAGCTGGTCGCCACAACAAAGAGTAGCGAATTGTTCGTCGCTGCCTGCTTATTGGTGGTCATTGGCGCTGGTCTTGTCACCGAGCTCAGTGGTCAGTCCATGGCTCTGGGCGCCTTCGTCGCCGGGCTCCTGCTGGCTGAAACCGAGTATCGCCGACAGATCGAGGTCACGATCCAGCCCTTCCAGGGTCTGCTTCTCGGCCTCTTCTTCGTTTCGGTTGGAGCCCGTCTTGATCTGTCGGAGATCATTGCCAACCCGTTCGTTACAGTGGGCGTCGCGATCGGTCTATTCGCCCTAAAGGCAGTGATCATGTTCCCCATCGCGCGCCAAATGGGCCTGCCGAACCGGGGGGCGGGCGAGTTGGCAGTTGTACTGGGCCCCGGCGGCGAGTTCGCATTGATCCTCATCGGCGCAGCTGTGGCGGGCAACGTCGTCCCTGACGAAGCCAGCGCCACTGCCACGGTCGCGGCGACGTTGACGATGGTTGGTATCCCCCTTCTGATCCGGCTACTGGGCGGTGCCAGAGGGAATGCCGATATCGATGAAGCTGCGTTCGCAGGATTGACACCCCAACATGACGACGGTCTGGAGCGCGTGATCGTTGTCGGATACGGGCGTGTCGGACAATTGGTTGCCGAGATGCTTTCACGGCACGAGCTTAGGTTCCTGGCAATCGATGCCGATCCCGTGCTAGTCGCCAATGAGCGAGCCCGCGGTCCCACAGTCTACTATGGCGATGCCACCCGGATCGAGTTGCTTCGACGTTGTGGCATCCAGAGCGCCCGCGCGCTTGTGGTGACCTTGGACAAACCCGACGCGGTTGAATCTATCGTCCGCGCGGCGCGATCGGAGCGGTCGGATCTTACCATTGTCGCCCGCGCGCGCGACGCAGTGCATGCAACGGAATTGTACGAGCTGAAAGTCACCGACGCAGTGCCGGAGACCATCGAAGCCAGCCTCCAGCTCTCACAGGCAGTACTCGTTGGCATCGGCATCCCGATGGGCGTGGTGATTGCATCCATTCACGAGAAACGGGATGAATTTCGCAAGATGCTGCAGCCCACGGACGGATCGGACCGAGAACGACATGCCATCCGCGCTCCGCAGGCGAAACCTCACCTGACATATGAGCCGCGCTCGAGTTCAGGTGCCCCTGAGCACACTCAGGATCGCTAATCCGAACCTGCATACTCGGATTCACATAGGTGAAGCGACCGCCGGGATCCGTCGACCAAACGTGACTTGGTATATTTTCGATGAGTTGCAGCGCAAAAAATTCATTGTTGGACATCAGACCCTCCACCGCGAAGAGCGGTGAGATAAGAACAATGAAAACAGAGTACGAGGAAGCCAGGGACGCATCGATCTTGTCGCAAGTTGTGGCGCCTTGCGAGTAGTCGCGACCTACTGGGGAAGCGATGATCGAGTTGGTCATTGGCAACGTGATCATGCGCGCGCGCTGAGGTCACTAGGATCGCAAAGGTGTTCCTGGCAGTCATCCGATCGACTTTCGCGAACGGTCCAGACAGCTTGTGGTCGCTGGTGCGCGGCGCCAACGGCGCGTTTTACGTGTTGCGGGCAAGTTAGTGGGATGCTTGAGGGGTAAGTTTAATTGTGGCTTCACGACAGGATCAATGATCTCACTTGCAGCAGCGGCAATCCTGCAGATGTTCGCCGCCGGCTGCGGCGTGATGTTAGGAGCCGCCGGCGCTGTGCTCCCCGTCGCTTAGCGCCGCTTCGCAATCATCAAGCGCGACACAACGACAACGAGGCCGATCAAGGCCGTCCCTGCGATGAAGAGAAAGGCCGCTGCCGCGATCGCTGGGCTGATGTTTTCACGGATGCTGGAAAACATCTGCCGCGCCAACGTCCGTTGGTTCGGGCCTGCGACGAACAGCGTGAGGACGACTTCGTCCAACGACGTCGCAAAGGCGAGCACAGCGCCAGAGAGTACGCCCGGCATGGCGAGCGGCAGGGTGACACGACGGAATACCGTGGTCGGCGAAGCTCCGAGACTCTGGGCCGCAAGCTCGACGCGTTCGTCGATGCCGGCCAGCGCACCGGTGACGCTCACCACCACAAAGGGCACCGCCACGACTGTGTGGGCGATGATCACGCCGATGTAACTGTTGGTGAGGCCAAAGCCCGCCAGCAGCACTTGCATGCCGACACCCAGCACGACGGCCGGCACCACCATGGGCAGCAGGAAGAGTGTGCGCATTGAGCCGCGAAAGAAAAGGAGGCGGTTGCGCAGGCCCAGCGACGCGGCCGTGCCAAGCGCGGTTGCGAGCAACGTCGTGCCCGTGCCGATGATCAGGCTGTTGAAAATCGCCCGTCGCCAGGCGTCCGCGAAGAAGAGTTCCTCGAACCAGCGCAGGGACCACGACGGGATTGGATAGGTGAGGATCACGCTCGAGGTGAAGGCGAGCGGCAGGATGGCAATGAGCGGCGCGACGAGGAAGAGGATCGTCAGCGTGGCGAAGGTGGCTTTGGCTACTTTCATCGGCATGGTCAGCGCCCCCCAACTTCGTCGCTGGAGAGGCGCGCGTAGACGCTGTAGAGCAGTAGTGTTGCGATCAGCAGTACGACCCCTAGCGCACCAGCCATGCCCCAATTTGCCGAGCCCGTAGCGTAAAAGGCGATGATCGAGGATATCATCTGGTCGCCCGGTCCGCCGATCAGCGCCGGCGTTATGTAGTAGCCGATCGCAGAGATGAAGACCAGCAGAGCGCCGGATGCCACACCCCTGAGGCTCAGCGGCAGCAGCACACGCAGGAAAGCGCGCAGCGGGTGCGCGCCGAGTGAGGCGGCGGCCGGCATAAGGTTATTCGGTATGGTGATGAGCACGGAATAGATCGGCAGCACCATGAAAGGCAATAGCACATGGGTCATGGCGATGATGACGCCGGTGCGGTTGAAGATCAGCGCCAGCGGCGCATCGATGAGGCCGATGGCGCGCAATAGATCGTTGATGAGACCCTGCTCCTGCAACAGGATGAACCAGGCCGCGGTGCGCACCAGAAGCGACGTCCACAGCGGCAAAAGTACGGCGCCAAGCATCAAATCACGCTTCCAACCGTCGAGCGAGGCGGCGATGAGGGCATAGGGAAAGCCTATACAAACGCAGGCGAAGGTGACGAGCGCGGCGATCCAGAAGGTGCGCATGAGGATCACGCCGTTGACGGATTGGTCGGGCGGCAGATGCTCGATATCACCAGCCGCATTGCGGCCCAGATCGACGGCGGCGAGCAGGTTGCGGTCGGTATAGGGCGAGAGTGCATCTGCGATTGTCAGCCAGAATTCCGGCTTTTCCCAGCGTTTGTCGATGGAAACGAGGTCGACGGGCGGGTTGGCCGTTTCCTTCAATGCACTCGTCGTCTTCCCCATCAGCGTGCGAAAACCCGAGCGGGCGCTGTTGAGGCGCCGCACCATGTCACCAAGTGCCTGATCGTCGTTGACGGCTTTCAGGTCCTCCATCAGCGCCATCTGCATGGGTATGGTGGGTGGAGACTTACGGTCCCAATCGGACAGAACTTCCGAGCTGCGTGGCAGCAGCCGCAGCACGGCCGGGTCCGATACGGACTGCGCCATCATGCTGAAGAGCGGCCAGACGAAGAAGCCGATGAGGAAGAAAAGCAACGGCGCCAGAAGAAGCAGCGATCGTCCAGTGCGAGAGAAGACTCCACTCATGGCGCAATGACCCGGCAATCACCGGCCGAAAACGCCGCAAAGACTTTGGTGCCCGGCGGAAACTCGCGCGACCTTCTGCCGAGTTTGGCGATCAGTGGGTGTGTAGCGTTCTGCAACTGCACGCGCAAATGATCGCCCTGATAAACGGAATCCGTAACTTCCGTTTCCAAGACGTTTCGCCCCTCACTCCGCGTCTCGCTGAGATCAACCCGTTCCGGACGGATGGAGAGAAAGACGGATTGGCCGGAAGCGATGCTGCCGGAAACCGCCGACACGATTTGCGCCCCGGAAGGAAGACGTACAGTTGCTTCCGCGCCTTGCACGGTTTCCACGACACCTTCGACAAGATTGGTCTCGCCGATGAATTCGGCGACGAAGCGCGTCGCCGGTTCGTCGTAGACCTGGCGTGGTGTACCGATCTGTTCAATCTTGCCCTTGTTGAAGACGGCGACGCGATCCGACATCGTAAGCGCTTCGGACTGGTCATGCGTAACGAAAACGATTGTTAGGCCGAGGCGGCGGTGCAGATCGCGAATGTCCAGCTGCATCTGCTCGCGCAGCTGCTTGTCAAGCGCGCCGAGAGGCTCGTCCATCAGCACGACACGCGGTTCGAAGACGAGCGCCCGGGCAAGCGCCACGCGCTGCTGCTGACCACCCGAGAGCTGCGAGGGCCGTCGGTCGGAAAGGGTCGAAAGCTGCACCATGTCGAGTGCGCGCTTGACGCGCTCGTCGATCCCCGCCTTGCCAATGCCCCGCATCTGGAGGGGAAAAGCGATGTTGTCGCCGACTGACATATGCGGGAAGAGCGCATAGCTCTGGAAGACAACACCCATGTCCCGCTTGTAGGTGGGCACCGCATTGATGGCAGTTCCGTCGAGCAGGATTTCGCCCGCGGTAGGCTGCTCGAAGCCAGCGAGCATCATCAGAAGCGTCGTCTTGCCCGAGCCGGACGGGCCGAGCAGGCTGACGAACTCACCCTTCTCGATGCCGAGATCGAGATTTTCGACCACGCAGAGCGGGCCGTAGAATTTCGTGATGCGGTCAAATCGAATGAATTCGGCCACGGAAGACTCCATCGCTAAAGGCGAAGGATGCGTCCTTAAGAAACGCACCCGGCCATGCAGGAAAGGGCGCCCCGCCGGAGCGCCCCTCACCACGGATGTTCTTACTGGGCGAGCCAGGCGTTGAAACGCTGCGTCAGCGTTTCGGCATTGTCGATCCAGAAGTCAACATTGAGCGGGATGGCATCCGTCATGTTGGCAGGATCGGTTGGCAGGTCCTTGGAGAATTCCGCCGGCACTTTGGACGCAGCCTCCTTGTTCGGCAGACCGTATGCCACGAATTCTGGCAGCTTCGCCTGGTTTTCGGGCAGGCTCGCAAAAGCGATGAAGTCCTGCGCAGCATCCTTGTTCTCCGCATCCTTCAACACGACCCAACTATCGACGGCATAAATGCTGCCGGGGAAGACAACCTTGAAGTTCTTGCCTTCCGACCGATTGATGCCGGTGATGCGGCCGTTATAGGCCGAAGTCATGGCGACTTCACCCGATGCGAGAAACTGCAACGGCTGTGCGCCGGATTCCCACCAGACGATGTTCGGCTTCAATTCGTCGAGCTTCTTGAAGGCGCGGGCAACCCCCTCCTCCGTGCCGAGAACGTCATAGATCTCATCCTTGGAGACGCCATCGGCGAGCAGCGCGAATTCCAGCGTGTATTTTGGGCCTTTGCGCAGCGAGCGCTTGCCGGGGAACTTTTCGACGTTCCAGAAGTCCGCCCAGGAAGTCGGGCCTTCCTTCAGCTTATCGCCGTCATAGGCGATGGCCGTGGACCAGACAATGGCGCCGACACCGCAGTCATTAACGGCGGAATCTAGGTATTTGTCCTTCCCGCCCATCTTGTCCCAGTCGATCTTTTCATAGAGGCCGTCAGCACAGCCGAGCGCCAGTTCTTCGGCCTCCACCTGTACGGCATCCCAATTCGGTGCGCCGGCCTTCACCTTCGACTGGATGACGCCGATCCCGCCGTCCCAGGCTTCGTCGAGTACCGGCTTGCCGATCTTTTCGGAAAACGGTTTGAAGTAGATGTTGCGCTGGGCATCCTGATAGTTTCCGCCCCATGAAACGACTGTCAGATCTCGCGCGAAAACCGGCGCAACAAGACCCGCCGACAGAACGACGGCCGCCGCCGCCAGGACACCTGACCTAAAGATTGTCTTCATGGCATTCCCCTTTTCTTCGTTTATGAACGAGCCTGTGCGGCTCCGTTGACGATCCCATGCAGACCGTTGACCCCGCCTGTTTGCGGCGGTGGCTGCGGCCTCACCGGCCTTCGCGCCCTTTCTCCCCTGGGCGTTTCGACCGATGGATGCATTCTGGTCATTGCCGGTCAACGGGGTTCTCCCGGTTTTGACCGTTGTCAGACGTGCTGCCCTCCGTTGATGTGGATTTCCGCGCCGTTGATGTAGGACGATGGCTCGGTGCAGAGGAAATAGATGGTCTCCGCAACTTCGCGCGGTTCGCCCAGTCTTCGCATAGGCACTTCCGCTGCCACCAGTTCATCCGTTCCGGGCGACAGGATCGACGTTTCGATCTCGCCCGGCGCGATGGCATTCGCCCTGACGCCGCGTTGGCCGAATTCGTGCGCCATTTCGCGGGTCAGTGAGGCAAGCGCCGCCTTGGACGCCGCATAGGCAACGCCTGCGAAAGGGTGAACGCGAGAGCCGGCGATGGACGTAACATTGACGATCGAGCCCTTCGCCGCTTCCAGTTCCGGCATGAGCGCGCGGGCGATCAAAGCGGTCGAGACAAGATTGACGTTAAGCACCTGCGTCCAGACATCGGCATCCGTATCCAGCACACCGAGGCGGCTCTTGCCCGGCCCCTTCGGAGAAATGCCGGCATTGTTGACGAGCGCGTGAAGCCGACCGTTCGGCAGGCGCTCGCGCACGGTCGCTGCCAGGCGGTCAATCTGCGTGAGATCCGCAAGGTCCGCCTGGATATGGCTCTCGCGGGCGGACGGCCAGGCGCATTCCTCGGAAAAGGACTGGCGGGATACGGTGAGAATGCGCCAGCCCTTCGATTGGAAGAGCTTGACCGTCGCATGCCCGATCCCGCGGCTCGCTCCCGTCAACAACATGTAGCGGCATTCTTCGGTCATGCGAGCGTTCCCTCTTGATGCTTGATACATCGTAATGGGCCGCCCATGAATTGCAAGCCTCCTCTTCCAAGCGGTGTCAGGCCGGGCGCGCCTCCCGCTCACTGCCCCGTTCGATGCGCTCGAGGATCGGCTTGCCACCGAGCAGGATGTCGTCGACGATCGCCATCGAGGCGGCGGCGGAATCGTGCCGTTTCAGGGCTTCGACAACCGGGTAGTGATGGTCGATCATCGCACGTCCGCCCTCTATATAAGCATCGGAAATGTGCGGTCCCATCTGCAGCCAGAGCCGCCGCAGGATACCGTTCAGCACCGGGAGCCCGGCGATCTGCGGCAGCAGGAAGTGGAAGGCCTGGTTGAGTTGGGTGCCCCTCAGCCGGTCGCCAGCCTCGATTGCTTGTTCGTTTTCGCGCAAGATCCGTTCCAGCGCCTCGATATCCGCGCTCGTCGCCACTTGGGCGGCAGTTTCCGCCGCCAGTCCCTCCAGGCGCACCCGTATCGCGCGGATCTCGCGGTAGCGGTTTTCGCTCAAACCCGGGATGCGGATGTCGCGCGGCGAGCGGAAGGTGATCGCCTCGTCATTAGCAAGCCGAAGGATGGCGTCGCGGATCGGTGTGACGCTCGTGCCGAATTGTTCCGCCAGATCACGGATCTTCAGCCGGTCGCCGGGCTGGAACCGTCCCTGGATAAGGGCATCGCACAACGCACTGTAAACGGCGCTGCTGAGGTTCTCATGATCCAGTGACGAGAATTGAGGCATGGAACTGGTCCGCAAAATGGAATAATAAGATACTTGATGCATCTTTTTCACTGTGTTTCAAGTATGACGTGTCTCGGGCATCATTCGCCAAACGGCTTGCCGGGCATGCAGTCGGTGCCGTGGTCAGCAAGCGGCAACGACAATCGAAGGAAATGCGGAAAACCGCGCCAACGGAGCAAGTATGACGGAGCAGTCGCCCGCCGCCGAGAAACCGGACTCCATGTCGGCGACGTGGAGCGTGACGTCGCCCGATGAAGCCGAGTCCGCCGTCGCGGTCGTCTATGGTTTCGCCGGCGCGGTGAAGCGTCTTTCCAGCGAGCGCGACGAGACCTTTCTCTTTACGCGCACTGACGGTGCGCAATTCATCCTCAAGATCGCCAACCCCGCCGAAGATCCGGCAGCGCTCAAATTCCAGGACGGAGCCCTGCTACATCTCGAAGCCACCGCTCCCGCCGTGCCCGTCCCGCGAGTCGTTCGGACGCTCGGCGGCGAGCCGAACCACACGCTTTCCAGCGCCGACGGCCCGCGCATCATGCGCCTGCTCACCTTCCTCGGCGGCGAACTGCAATACCGCACCTCGGCCTCAGAGACGCAGAGCCGCAACGTCGGCCGGGCGCTCGCGGAACTTGGACTAGGTCTCGAGGACTACGATGGCCGGCCGCCCGCCGGGAAGTTGATGTGGGACATTTCCCATACGCTCGATCTGGTCGCCTTAGTCAAACATGTCGGCATGGAGCGCCGAGCGCAGGTGGAAGCCATTCTCGCCGAGTTCGAGCGGTCGCTGCCGGCGATCGCCACGATCAAGCGCCGGCAGATCATCCATAACGATTTCAACCCGCACAACATCCTGCTCGATCCGGCAGAGCCGACGAAGGTCGTTGGCATCATCGACTTCGGCGACATGGTGCATGCGCCGTTGATCAATGACCTTGCCGTCGCCCTCTCCTATCACCTTGCGACCGACAACTGGGCCGCCCGCACCGGTGCCTTCCTCGAAGGCTTCCTGTCGGCGCGCGCGCTGGAGCCGGCCGAAATCGAGCTGCTACCGCTTCTCGCCCGTTCCCGCCTCGCCATGTCCATCATCATCGCGGAGTGGCGTTCCGCACGTTTTCCTGAGAACCGGACCTATATCATGCGCAACCACGCTACTGCATGCCGCGGCCTGCAGAACATAGTCGATCTCACTCCGGCCGGGCTGAAACGGCTCGCGCCCAACCTTTCCGAGGCTTGATCATGTCGATGGTGAATGCTTTTTCGCATGCAGATTTCGAGCGGCTCGGCGAGAGCGAACGGGCGCTTATCGCCCGCCGAGAAAAAGTGCTCGGTCCCGCCTACCGCCTGTTTTACGAAAAGCCGCTGCATCTTGTGCGCGGCGAAGGCGTTTTTCTCTACGACGCGACCGGCGAGCGCTACCTCGACGCCTACAACAACGTCGCCTCGCTCGGCCATTGCCATCCGCGCGTGGTGGAGGCGATCACGAAGCAGACGGCCGTGCTCAACACCCACACACGCTACCTGCACGAAGGCATCGTCGACTATGCCGAAACGCTGACGGCCACCTTCCCTGAGGCGCTCAGCCAAGCCATGTTCACCTGCACTGGCAGCGAGGCGAACGATCTCGCCGTGCGCATTGCCCGCTTCGTCACTGGGGGCACAGGCATCATCGCGACGGACCTTGCCTATCACGGCCTGACGAGCGCGGTTGCCGAATTCTCGCCCTCGCTCGGCGAAACCGTGGCGCTCGGCCCGCATGTGCGCACTGTGCCGGCGCCGGACAGCTACCGTCACTCGCCCGACGAGATAATGGAAAAATTCGGCCGCGACGTGCGCGCCGCAATCGCCGATCTCAAGCGTCACGGCATCAAGCCGGCCATGCTGATCACCGATACCATCTTTTCCAGCGACGGCATCTTCGAAGGCCCGAAAGGTTTTCTCAAGCCGGCGGTGGACGCGATCCACGAGGCTGGCGGCCTCTTCGTCGCCGACGAGGTGCAGCCCGGCTTCGGCCGCACGGGCGACACCATGTGGGGTTTCGAGCGCCACGGCGTTGCACCCGACATGGTGACGATCGGCAAGCCTATGGGCAACGGCTATCCGATGGCGGGCATTGTGCTGCGCCCCGAGGTGATCGCCGAGTTCGGCCCAAAGGCGCGCTATTTCAACACGTTCGGCGGCAATCCGGTCGCCGCCGCGGCCGGCAAGGCAGTGCTCGACACGATCCGCATTGAAGGCCTGCAGCAAAATGCGCTGGAGGTCGGTTGTTACCTGATGGACGGCCTCAAGAACCTTTCCGATCGCTACAACGCCATCGGGGACGTGCGCGGTTCCGGTCTCTTCATCGGCGTCGAGATCGTCGCCGATCCTGCCGCCAAGAGCCCCGATGCCGCGCTGACGACCCGGATCGTCAATGGTCTGCGAGAGCGCCGCATCCTCATCAGCGCCTCCGGCCCCAATGCCAATGTTCTAAAAATCCGGCCACCCCTCGTCTTCTCCCGCGAGAACTCGGACATGCTGTTGGATGCAATTGGCGACGTGTTGAGGTCGCTCTGAACAAGGATCGCGCGAAAGTCGATGTGCTCTTTTGCGTGCGATCTTTCGGGAATTGCGGCTGTCTGAGCGGTCCCAGGCGCCGACACAAGGCTATCGCCCGGCGATCAGTCTTTCGGCAGGCCCGCTGGCCTCAGGGACTTTCTCAGCGCGGCGATGCGGAAGATGGCGTTGGCGGCCCCGTAGCCGCGATAGCCGCGTCTTTCCGTTATCTCAAAGAAAAAGCCTTCGCCAAAGGTCGGGCTGTAGAGCTGGAAATACTCGCCCCCATCATCGCGATCATAGAGGATGTTTTCGGACTTCAGCCGCTCGATCAGTTCGGCGTCGAGGCCGAAGCGCGCCTCGACGTCATCGTAGTAGTTCGGTGAGATCGGCAAAGCGTTGAAGCCGTTTGCACGCAGCACCTCAGCCGTTGCGAAGATGTCGTTGGTGGCAAAGGCAAGATGCTGCACACCGGAGCCGAAGGTCTCGGCGATGAAGTGGCCCGCAAGCGTGTTGCGGTTCTCCGCGCCGTTCAACGTCAGGCGCAACGTGCCGGCATCATTCTCAACGACCTGGCTGCGAACAATGCCGGCCGGATCGACGATGTCTATCATCGGCGTCTTTCGCACATCGAGCAGCGATGTGTAGAACAGCAGCCAGGTCAGCATCTCCTCATATTTGACCGTCTGGGCAATGTGATCGATGGTGGTCAATCCGGCCGGCATCACCAAGCCTTCGTCGGGCACCAGATCGAATTCAATCTCCCAGATCCTGGCGAGCTCGGATTTCTCGTCGAGGAAATAGACGAGTCCACCGCCAACGCCGCGGATGGCCGGTACCAGCAGTTCTTCCGGTCCAACAGCCTGCTCGAAGGGTTCGGCGCCAAGCGCCCTCGCCCGCTCAGCAGTCGCCGTGGCGTCGTCCACTGTAAGGCCGACCGCATAGGCGGACGTTCCGTGCACCAGATAGGAAGCGTTGGCGAAGCCTTCCCGCTCGGTGTTGATCACCACATTGATGGAGCCTTGGCGGTAGACCACCACCTGCTTGGACCGGTGCTGCGCCGCTTTCCTGAAGCCGATGGTGACGAGCAGCGCTTCGAGTTCGCCCGCCTCGTCCTCCGAGGCGCTGAACTCCACGAAGGCCACTCCCTTGACGTCGACGCGCGCGGGCATCTCAGGAACCGACAGG
Organism: Ensifer sp. 22460; assembly: GCF_052044935.1. NCBI lineage: Bacteria > Pseudomonadati > Pseudomonadota > Alphaproteobacteria > Hyphomicrobiales > Rhizobiaceae > Ensifer > Ensifer sp. 22460. Next base: position 55,862 of record NZ_JBQENZ010000023.1, on the reverse strand, counting down.
CGGACGTCCGGCTCGGCGCGCTTAACCTGGTCCCCCAGATAGATCAGCGAGCGGTAGCCATCGACCGCGATGGCATTGGCATTGCCGCCGCGAAACTGGTCGTTGAATATTTCAAGCGACAGATAGCCATCATAGCCGGTTGCCGCCACCGCGCGGGTAAAGTCGGTCACCGGCAGGTCACCCTCGCCCGGCATGTTGCGAAAGTGCCGGCTCCAGTAGAGCAGATCCATGTCGATCAGCGGAGCATCCGCAAGCTGGACGATGAAGATCTTCTCCTTCGGGATGGAGCGGATCGAATTGATCTCGATCTTGCGCGACAGGGTATGAAAGCTGTCGAGGATCAGGCCTATGCTCGGGTGGTCGGCGCGTCGGACGATCTCCCAGGCATCGCGATGGTCGCTGATATGGCGCCCCCAGGCGAGCGCCTCGTAGCCAACGCGTAGGTTGCGTTTCGCCGCGCGTTCGCCAAGTTCGCGAAAATCGGCCGCCGCCCGATCGATGCCGCCGATGGCAGCCGGCGAGACATTGGAGCAGACGAGGACGAGGTCGGTGCCGAGCTCCTGCATCAGGTCGAACTTGCGCTCGGCGCGGTCGAAGGTTCGTGTCCGGAGTGGTTCCGGCATCCCCTCGAAATCGCGGAACGGCTGGAACAGACTGATCTCCAGGCCATAGTCGCGCACTATTCGGCCGACGTCACGCGGGCTTTCGTCGAAGGCAAGGAAATCGTTCTCGAAGATTTCGACACCGGCAAAGCCGGCCTTGGCGATGGCGCGCAGCTTGTCCTTGAGATCGCCGCTCAGCGAAACCGTTGCTATCGAGGTCTTCATGCTTCGTTCCTCGCTGGAGTTTTCGGCGTCAGCCGGTCATCGTCTTGAAATGGTTCAGCATCCGCGCCGCGTCGGGTTCGAGCCCTGTAAACAGGCGAAAGGCGCCTACCGCTTGAAATACGGCCATTCCTCCCCCATCGAGCGTGCGGCAGCCGCGTCGCCTCGCTTCGGCAAGCAGCGCCGTTTCGAGCGGGAAGTAGACAATCTCCGCAACCCAATGACGCGGGTCGATAAGGTCCCTGTCGAGTGGCAGTCCGGGATACTTCGCCATCCCGGTCGGTGTGGCGTGAATCAAGCCCGACGCCAATCGCATCGCCGCCGGAAGATCCGTGCCGGCCGCGATTTCCGCCTCAGGGAAGAAGCGGGAGAGCATCGAGGCGAGCGACTCTGCCCGTTCCGGTTCCCGATCGAAGACCATGAGGCTCTTCAGTCCAAGTGAGAGCGCGGCATAGGCCGTCGCCACACCCGCGCCGCCAGCGCCAAGCTGAACAGCGAAGGAAAGGTCGGCATCCGGCAAGCCGCGCCGAAAACCTTCCGCGAAACCCCACCAGTCGGTATTGTGACCGTAGCGTCGGCCGTCCTTGAGAACGACCGTGTTGACGGCACCCAGCCTTTGCGCGTCGGGAGCAAGATTATCGAGATGGGCGATCACCGCCTGCTTGCAGGGGTAAGTGATGTTGAGGCCCGCGAACCCGTCCTGCTCGGCATCGGCAAGCAGGCGCGGCAGGTCGTCCTGCGTCGCTTCGAGTTCGAGAAGATCGATCAGCTCATACTGATAGCGGAGCCCCTGTGCGGCACCCTCGGCCACATGCATCGCCGGGGTCAGCGAGGCCTGAATGCCCGCGCCGATCAGACCGGCCTTCAAGGGTCTTACAAGCGTTTCGGTCATGGTTTCCGTTTCCATTTTTCTGTCCGCAGCACCGAGCTGCCGCCCCAGCCCGACCCGCCTTTGTCTTGAAGGCGGGCCGGAGGTTCGCAATAGTTAATGGCCTCGGGCGACGCTGATCTCCTTGAAGAGGGCCTGAACCGTCTCAGCGCCAATCTCGGCACTGAACTTCTCGATCACCGGCTTGACGGCATCACGCAGCTTCTGCGTTTCCTCCGGACTGAATTCGCTGACCTCCATGCCGGTCTTGCGAATTTCCTCCAGCGCCGCGGCGTCCGCATCGCGTGACACTTTGCGCTGGTAGTCGCGCGCTTCGGTCGCGGCCGCCTCAAGGACGGCCTTTTCCTCGTCATTCAGCCCATCCCAGAACTTCTTGCTGACGAGCACGATCTGCGGATTGTACTGGTGACGGGTCAGCGTCATGTACTTCTGCACTTCGTAGAACTTGGCGTTCAGGATGTTTGCGGCCGGGTTCTCCTGCCCGTCGACCGTCCCTGTCTCGAGCGCGGTATAGAGTTCGGTGTAGGGCAGCGGCACGGCATTGGCGCCGAGCGTGTTGAAGAGTTCGATCGGGATGGGCGACTGGATCGTGCGGATCTTCAGACCCTTGATGTCCTCGAGCTTCGTCACCGGATGGCGATTGTTGGTGAGATTGCGGAAGCCGAGCTCCCAGTAGCCGAGACCGATAAGGCCGGTATCGGGCAGAAGCTTGAGGAGACTGTTGCCGAAAGCACCGTCCATGACCTTGTCCGCCTCCGCACCACTGTCGAAGAGGAAGGGAAGGTCGACGGCGCCGAACTGCTTTACGTTGTTGGCGAGGATGCCGGCGTTCAGCACCGTCATCTCGATGACGCCGCCCTGCAGGGCAGAGACAGTCTGGACGTCCCCACCGAGCGTGCCGCCCGGGAAGAGCTTTACCTCGATCTTGCCGCCGCTCTTGTCCTTCACGAGTTCGGCAAACTTCTCCATGCCGGTCACCTGCGGGTGACCCTTGTTGTTGGCCGAAGCGAACTTGATCGTCTGATCGCGGATCTCGGCAAGCGTCGGTCCTGCTGTCAGCAAAGCGAGCGGCAGAGCAAGGCCCAAGGCCAGTTTCGTCAATTTCAACATGTTCTCCTCCCAGATTTGACCGGCAGTTCCGCCGGCCGTGTTGAAGCTTGAAGTTTCGGTCAGTGCCCGAACCAGGAGACCGGAACGGTCACCAAAGCGGGGAACAGGACGAGCAGGAACAGGACGATCAACTCGGCGACTAAGAAAGGCAAAACACCCTTCATCAGGTCTTCCATCGACAGTTTCGAGACGCCACAGATGACGTTCAAAACCGTACCGACGGGCGGCGTGATCAGACCGATCGAGTTGTTGATGATGAACAGGACACCGAAGTAGACCGGGTCGATCCCCGCCTGCTTGATGATGGGCATCAGCACCGGCGTCATCACGAGGATAGTCGGCGTCATGTCCATCGCAGTGCCGACGAGCACGATCAGAACCATGATCGCAATCAAGAGAAGCGTCTGGTTGTCCATCAGCGGTTCGATGAGCGAGGCAAGCGCACCGGGGACGTCGGCCACCGTGATCAGCCAGGCGGAGACCGCGGCACAGGCGACCAGGAACATGACGACGGAGGTGATCCTTGCCGCCGACACAAAGACGTGAAAGAGCTGTGCCGGCGGCAGTTCGCGATAGACGACCATGGCGACGAAAAGCGAATAGACGGCGGCAACAACGCCGGCCTCGGTTGGCGTGAAGACCCCAAACTTCAGACCGACGATGATGATCACGGGCAGCATCAGCGCCCAGATGCTGTCGACGAGCGCCTTGAGCCGCACGGCCCCACTCTGCCTTGGCGGCAGCTCGAACTGCTCCTTGCGGGCAACGATCAGCCAGGTGATGCAAAGCGCAGCCGCGATCATCAGCCCCGGGAAGATGCCGGCGAGAAAAAGTTTGGTGATCGAGACGCCACCAACGACGCCGTAGAGGATGAAACCGATCGACGGCGGGATGATCGGTCCGATCACCGATGCGGAGGCGAGCAGCCCGCCAGCGCGCGCTGCGTCATGACCGCTCTTCAGCATCATCGGCAAAAGCAGCGCTCCGAGGGCAGCCGCGTCCGCGACGGCCGAGCCAGAGAGGCTGGAAAGAATGCAGGCGGCGAAGATCGCGACGAAACCGAGGCCGCCGCGAATATGGCCGACCATCGCCATCGCCAGCGTGACGATGCGCCTGGAAAGCCCGCCTGTGTTCATGACTTCGCCTGCGAGCAGGAAGAAGGGCACGGCCATCAGCGGAAAACTGTCAGCACCATTCAAGACATTTTGCGCCACAATTTGTGCGTCGAAGAGACCGAGGTAAAGCATCAGCGCCACGCCGCTGAGGATGAGTGCAAAGGCGATCGGCACGCCGAGCGCCATGGGTCCAAGAAGTGAACCGAGGAAGATCGTAACGGTCATAGCCAGCTCCTCAACGCTTCACTGAAACGGGGCCGAGTACCGGCTCTGGGAGATCGTCGAGGGCCAACTCGTCTTCGCTCTCGCGCACGAGTTCGGCCGTGGTCACGTCGATGCGACCGGTGGCAATCGCCAACGCGTCGGCAAGCAGGATCAGGAAAGCGGGAATGCCGAAGGCGAGACCGGCGCCGTAGAAGAAACCCATCGAAAGCCCGGTCGCCGGCGCGCCAACGTGGAGATTGATCATCGTCTGCGCCCAACTGCCGCTGATCATCAGCCAGGTCGCATAAAGCATCAGAGCATGGCCGAGCAGAACCGCGACTTTTGCGGCGGTCGGCGGTAGGCGCTTGATGAGCGTATCGACGCCGAGATGACCGTGTTCGCGCATGGCGACGACGGCACCGAGAAAGGTAAGCCAGACGAAGAAGATGCGTGACAGCTCTTCGGAAACCGTAATCCCCTGATTAAAGGCATAGCGCAGAACGACATTGCCGAAGACGAGGACAACCATGCCTGCGAGCAGCAGGGCAATCGCCACCTTCAGCGCGAAGAAATAGAAATCAATGATGCGGGTCATGCGCTCCTCCCAAAGCAGAGTGCCGTCTTCGCGCCCGAGCGTTGTATCGGCTTCGGTATGCGCATCAGGGGCACGGCGCGACCACGACCTCCTCCAGGCGCAATCGCTCACAACAAAATGTACGAACTAGTACGTATGTCAAGAGGAGTCTCTTGAAAGACCCCTGCAACCTCAATATGACTTTCAACGGAGGCGAGATGACGAGTCCCTGTGGCCCGCCCGTTTCGAATTGGTTTTATTGAGTAAATTTCGGTTAACGCCGGAGGAGTGGCGACGAAAGAATGGCTGGGCGGGCTGAGGCAAGTCGAAAGAACGATCCAGAACGGACCAAGGAAGACATCCTTGTCGTCGCCACGGAGGAGTTCTCGACGCATGGTCTGGCTGGCGCGCGCGTCGATGCTATCGCAGAACGGACGCGAACCTCCAAGCGCATGATCTACTATTATTTCGGAGGCAAGGAGGGACTTTACCTCTCCGTGCTGGAGCGCGCCTATCGCAAGATCCGCACACTTGAGGAGGATTTGAAGCTTGCAAGCCTTGCGCCGGAAGAGGCGCTGCGCACCCTCATCTCCAGTACGTTCGACCACGACGAGGCCAATCCCGATTTCGTGCGATTGGTCAGCATCGAAAACATCCACCACGCCGCACATATGCTGCGTTCGGAAGCGATCCGCGATCTGAATGTCTCGGTCATCGAGACGATCGCCGGCATTCTGGAGCGCGGTATCGCTGAAGGCGTGTTCAAGCGAAGGGCCGACCCGATCGACGTGCACATGCTGATCAGTGCCTTCTGCTTCTTCCGGGTTTCCAACCGCTACACATTCGGCACGATCTTTCGCCGTGACCTCTCAGAGCCACATACGATCGGCAGGCATCGGACCATGATAGCCGACGCCGTTGTTAGCTATCTCAAAGAAGCGGACGGGAATGCGCTGGGGCGTCCCTGAGGCACACGTCGTTTGAAGACTACCGCGAAGAGGAAATGCGTCGAAGTTGTTTCCTCAAATCGTTGCATAAGCACATGAATTCACGCCAACAAGCGGCCTGCTGACTGGTGAAGAGGGCCTGTTCGCGTACAAGTTCCCTCCGATCGTCCGTGCTCGGATCAGGTCCTTTCGGGAACCGGTATCTGCCGTCCGCCGACACAGCCAATATGGACCGCGACGAAGTGCAGTGATTGACAGCCAACTGCGGGTAATCTGCATGCCGCGCCCACGGATGACAGAGGCGGCGATGAGGCCGACGCTAGTCAGCAGCAAAACCAATGCGCCATCGATAATTGTTGCGAGCGCTGCGACCATTTATCTAGGCAAAGGCGGGCCGGAAAGTCGCATATCCAAGCAACGCACGCGCTGTCGGGCGGTCAGTATCTGCCCTCAGTCCGGCAAACGCCGTTCGGTATCTGCGTCGAAAAGATGAATGCTGGCGGGTGCAAAGTTCAGTCCGACACGATCGCCGGCTTGCGCCTGCGATCGCCCGTTGAAGACCACCGAAAGCTCAGGCGTCGTTGCCATGGTCAAGAAGCATGTCGCCCCGGTCGATTCGACCAGCGCCACCTGTGCCGAGACGACGCCCTCATCCGCCGGGGCAAGTTCGATGTTCTCCGGGCGCAAGCCAACGATCAAGGCCCGCCCCGACTGCACGGCGCGTTCGAGAGAGACCGTTTGTTTCATACCGAGATCGAGAATGATCGACCGGCCATCCGGACCGCCGACTGCTGGCAGAAAATTCATGGCCGGAGATCCGATGAACCCGGCCACAAACTTGTTGTCCGGCCGGTCATAGAGCTCAAGCGGGCTGCCCTGCTGTTCGATGACGCCATCGCGCATGATGACGACATGGTCCGCCATCGTCATTGCCTCGACCTGGTCGTGGGTGACATAGACCGAAGTGGCACCCAAACGGTCGTGCAACGCACGGATTTCCTTGCGCATATGAACGCGAAGTGCCGCATCGAGATTCGAAAGGGGTTCGTCGAACAGAAACGCCTTGGGATGTCGGATGATCGCCCGGCTCATCGCCACCCGCTGGCGCTGTCCACCGGAAAGCTCACGCGGATAGCGGCCGAGCAGAGGCGTAAGCCCGGTCACCGCGGCGACCTCATTGGCCGCCTTCTTGCGTTCAGCTTTTGGGACACCCTTGATCCGCAGGCTGTAGGTGAGGTTCTCCTCGACCGTCATGTGCGGATAGAGCGCGTATGATTGGAAAACCATCGCCACGTCACGTTTGCGTGGGGGCACAGCGTTCATGACCTCCCCGGCAATTCTCAGGGTGCCGGACGATATGCTCTCCAGGCCGGCTAGCGACCGCAGCAGCGTCGACTTCCCACAGCCGGAGGGACCGACAAGCGCCGTGAAGCTGCCTTTGCGGATCGAAAGCTCGATGTCCTTCAATGCATGATAGGCACCATAATACTTGTTGACGTTGGTCAGTTGGATCTGGGCGGTCATTTGAGCGCTCCCGAGGTAAGGCCAGAGACGATGCGACGTTGCAGGAGGACGAAAATGGCGAGGATCGGCGTCACGTAGATCGCCGCATAGGCCATGATGTTGTTCCATTCGTTGGTGTTCGGTCCCATGAAGGAATTCAGTCCGACGCTTGCCGGCTGCAGCTCCACCGCCTGGATCATCGACTTCGAATAGACGAACTCTCCGAACGCCTGCATGAAGATCAGGATGGCGCTGACAAGGATACCGTTTCGTGCCAGCGGCAGGACGATGTTGAAGAAGGCGCCTACCCTCGAGTTGCCGTCGACAAGGGCTGCTTCCTCCAATTCCTGCGGCACGCTCATAAAGGTCGCACGCACCAGAACGACGAAGAACGGCATGCTCTTGGCCGCAATCGCAAGGATCACCGCAAGGCGGGGATAGTTGAGCAGCCCGATCTGGGAAAAGCCGACGAAGATCGGCGTGACCATCAGTGAGGCCGGAAGCACCTGCAACATTAGAATGAGGAAGAGCCCGATATCGACCCAGATGTTACGGTAGCGCGCGAGCACATAGGCGCAGCCGACACCGAGTACGGTGATGACACTGACCGCTCCGCAAGCGATGACAAGAGAATTCCAGATGTACCGGCCCATGTTGCGGCTTTGCCAGACGTTGCCAAAGATCTGCCATTGGGGATCGGTCGGCCAGAAGGTCGGCGGGGTGGCAAACATCTCCGATCCCGATTTGATCGTGGTTATGTACATCCAGTAGAGGGGAAACAGATAAATGCCGGCGAGAATGATCGCAATTGCGAGCAGCAGACGGTCGCGGGTTTGATGGCTCATCCGCGCACCTCGTGCCGTGTGGAGCGCACGTAAACGACTGAGGCGATCATCACGAAGACGATCATGATCACGGAAATCGTCGCGCCCTTGGCGAAATCGTACTGTCGGAACGACAAATCCCAGGCCCAGTATTGCGTGACGTTCGAAGCATTGTTCGGCCCTCCCGAGGTGATGGCGGCGAAAAGATCGAATTGCTGCAGCGTGAAGATGAGTCCGAGTGCGATAATTGCCCCGATGGACGAGCGCATCATCGGCAAGGTTATCGTCCAGAAGCGCTGCCAGACATTGGCGCCGTCCAGTTCGGATGCCTCATAAAGATCCCGTGGGATGGCCGACAGGCCAACGGACAGAAGGATCATGTTGAAGGATGTGCCGAGCCAGATATTTGCGATGATCACGGCCCAGAGCGAGAAGCCGGGGTCTGAGCGCCAGAAGATGTTGCCGTCGATGAGGCCCGCTTCGCGCAGCATAAAGTTGAGCACGCCAAAGTCGCCCGAGAGGATCCAGTTCCAGATCGCACCGACCACAAGCCCGGGCATCACCCACGACACCAGAAAAAGGCCCCGCAGCCATGAGGCGCCTGGAAAGTTCGTCCAGAAGAACAATGCCAGGCCGAAACCGACGAGAAACTGGCCGGCGATCGAGGCGACGACAAAGGTCGCAGTGTTGGCCAGGATCGGCCACGTTTCCGGCTGAGCGAACAGATCACGGTAGTTCTTGAGGCCGACGAAAGGCCGCCAGAAGCTCCCGAGGCTGAACATGTCGACCTCCTGGAGGCTCATGGCGATATTGTAGAGTAGCGGAAGACCGGAGAGCGTAAGCAGGAATGCGAGCGGCAACCCGACAAGGCCGATATCGAACCCACGGCCGTCGATCATGCTGGACAAGATTCGTTTCATGAGCTCCTCCGCCGCCGGGGTGACGGCCACATGGGTGTCGCACTGTTCGGCCTGCACATTAGAATGACCGGAAAGGTGCCGACATGCTTCGCGGGTTTCCGCTCTAGCGCCTGCGAACCAGCACCCCTTGATCGCAAGGCGGCTAGCGCCAGCCGCCTTGCGATAGGTCTTAGCCAAGGACCGCCTTTATCTTTTCAGCCGCCTGGTCGAGGGCATCTTTCGACGTCATCTGTCCGGTCAGGGCTGCCTGGATTGCGTCCTGGATGGCCTTGGAGATCTTCGGCCATTCCGGATGGGGTCCACGCGGCTTTGCGAATTTGAGCTGCTCGATGAAGACCTTGAGGGCCGCATCCTTCAGCGGCACACGAGTCTCAGGGATCGCAATGTCGGATCGAGCGGGCAGTTGTCCGAAATCCTTGAACATGCGGTCGTCCTGGGAGGCGAAGTACTCCAGCACCTTGAACGCTTCGGCAGGATGCTGCGTGTTGGAAAAGATCGCCCAGTTGAAATCGCCCATGGCCGACGAGCGCTCTGCACCGACCTCGGGCACCGGCAGCAGCGCGACCCCCCAGTCGAACTTCGCTTCACTCACCATGCGGTCGAGTTCCCACGGACCGGAGATCGCCATGGCAGCGTTGCCGGAATTGAACGTGCCGGTCGAGTCCCACTGGCCGCGGGTCAGCGTATCCGGCGAGGCCAGTTTCTCGGCAATGATGGTTTTCCAGATGTCGAGCGCCTTGACGGCACCTTCCGAATTGATGTGCTCGTAGCTGCCACCGGCCATCTGGACCCAGGGCAAAAACTGGAATGTTCCCTCCTCGTTGGCCTTGGCCGAGAAGGCGAGCCCGTAAACGTTCGCCGAAGGATCTGTCAGCTTGCGGGCCGCATCAACCAGTTCATCCCAGGTCTGCGGCGGCTTGTTCGGATCGAGCCCCTTCGCCTTGAACATGTCCTTGTTATAGTAGAGCGCAATCGTGTTCGTGGCCTTGGGAAGGCCATAGTTCTTGCCGTCCCACATGGTGGAGGCAAGAGGTCCCGGAAAATAGCTCGAGATCTTCACCACGCTCGACTTTGCGATCATGTCGGTCAGATCGAGGAAGGCGCCGCGTGACGAAAAGAGCGCATGTTCCGGGTTGTCGATGGCGATGATATCGGGTGCCTGCCCGGTCGAATAGGCACGCATCGCCTCACTGACGACATCGTCGAACTGGATCTGGCGATATTCGACCTTGATGCCCGTGTTCAGCTTGTTGAAGTCCGATATCAGGTTGGGTGCGGGCTGGATGTCGCGATCGAGCGACCAGACGTTGATCGTGACATCTTCCGCCTTGGCTGAAAGTCCGAATAAAGAGACACCTGCAAGGGCGAGAGCGCCCAGGATTGCGGATCCGCGGATAGCCATTTTCTCCTCCTTTGGTTATCCCCATGCCGGCATCCTCCATGCCGGCCGACATGCACGTCTCAGGCCGGGTCGATGACAAAGTCACCGCCCCGGCAGGTCTTGAGGTAATTCAAGCCATGGACCTGGCCGGTCATCTCCAGATCGTCGCGATAGACCGGGTCATGCCAGCCTTCGATATCGATCGAACCGGACCAGCCGGCCAGCCGAAGTTCGGAAATCACGTCGGTCCAATTGGTGTCGCCGAAGCCGGGCGTGCGCATTAAGACGAATTTCTCCTTGCCGAAGATCCCGTGCTCGCGGATGACGTCCCAACGGATGGTGGCGTCCTTGCCGTGCACGTGGAAGATCTTCTTCGCCCATTTGCGGATCTGCGGCAGCGGATCGATCAGGTAGACCATCTGATGGCATGGTTCCCATTCGAGCCCGATATGATCGTCCGGCGTCTCGTTGAAGATCAGCTCCCAGGCGTCCGGATTGTGCGCGATATTCCAGTCACCGCTCTGCCAGTTGCCGTCCATGGCGCAGTTCTCAAACGCGATCTTCACGCCCCTGTCGGCTGCACGCTTTGATAGCTCTGACCAGATTTTCCGATAGCGCGGCAGGCTGTCGGTCAGAGGCTTGCCGCGAAGGCGGCCGGTGAAACCGGCGACGCAGGTGGCGCCGAAGTGGTGAGCGTTGTCGATGCAGTCTCGCCAGCCCTTAAGGGTCTGCTCGTCAATCTCCGTCGTCTCCAACGGATTGCCGAACATGCCGAGGGTAGAGATGGTGATGTCGCGATCGCCAATCGCCTCCACGCAACGCTTGCCAAGTTCGGCGAGATCCTGACCGTTGGTCGTCTGCCAGAAGAAGGGCTCGAAACTTTCAAAGCCCATGTCTGCGATCTGGCTGATACGCCTGTCTGCGCCGCCCTTGGTGGCCGAGATCATCGTGCCGATGCGGATGGATTTGCTGGGGTTCTTCAAAATTGGCTCCCTAGGCTGCAATGGTGACGCGTTTGCCGTCGCGCGCGCTGTCGATCGCGCCGAAGACCATGGCAAGGCTCTTGATGTTGTCGCTGCCGTCGGTTTCCGGCACGGTTCCCGCGTCGATCGCGCGGATGAAATGCTCGATAACGCTCGCGTGCCCGTCCGTATCCGTACGATCTTCGGCCTCAGGCACCGCGATCGGCGCGACGGACCGAAGGAAACCCTCGCGACCGGTGACGACATTGGCCACAAAGCAATCGCCGCCATCCCAGAGCAAAGTTCCGGCGGAACCGATAATGCGCCACGCGCTTTCCCAGCTCGTGTTGGCGCCCTCAGCGCACCAGGAACCGCGATAGGTGAAGGTCACATTGTCGGAAAATTCGAAGATCGCATTCGCGGCTGCGCCGTGGCGATACCAGGAGCCCTGTGGATTGGATTCGTGGCAATAGACCGCGAGAGCTTCCTTACCCGACATGAAGCGCGCTGCGTCAAAGGTGTGGATGGCCATGTCCAAAAGCAGGACATTGTCCATCTGCTCGCGAAATCCTCCGAAATGCGGACCGAGGAAGAAGTCGCAATGCAAAGCTGTCAGCTCACCCAAAGCGCCTGACTGGATGAGGCGACGGATGCGGCGGACACCGCCGATGAAGCGGCGGTTTTGCACGATGGCATGAATGCGTGAGGCCGCGGTCGCAAGTCCGCGCAATTCGCGCGCTTCATCGAGCGTGGCGGCCATCGGCTTCTCGCTCAAAACGTGGCAACCATGCGCAAGACCGGCGGCCACCACCGCGCGCCGCGCCGCGGGAACGACGATGTCGAAGAGCAAATCAGCCCGACTTTCGCGAAGAACCTCCGGCAGGTCCGTGCCGATCAGGATGTTACGAAGGTTGAATTCGGCGGCGAGAGCTTCTGCGGTCGCCTGATCAAGATCGACAAGGCCGACGATCTCTACCTTCTCGCGAAGAACACTGCTCTCAGTCAGAGCTCTCAGCCAGCCTTTGGCCATAGCTCCGCACCCGCACAAAACGGCCCTGTGTCTCACGTGATTTCCTCCAAGACGCGGAAGTACCAACTCCTCAATTGGCTTCCGTAAACGTTTACGATACTATGCGGCAACGGGTTTTTATGTCAAGAGGTGTGAATATGACCAGTCGCGGGTCTGGGGAGGAACGCGGAAAAATGAAAGGAATTCGCGAACTTGCCCAACACCTCGATATTTCGATCGGTACGGTGTCGCGCGCGCTGAACGGCAAGCCCGACGTCAACGAGGAGACGAGAAAAAGGGTTCTTGAAGCAGCAGAATCCCTTGGTTATGTCGCCAATCAATCGGGGCGTGCGCTCAGGAAGGGTGCGACTGGCGTCATCGGCTTCATGATGCAGACCGGCTCCGAAATTACCGGTCAGGGCGACACGTTCTTCATGAGCGTCTTCGACGGTGTTCAGACCGTCTTTGCCCGTCACAAGCTCGATCTTGTCGCCCTGCTGTGCTCCTCCGAGGAGGATCCGAACGACTATTTGAAACGCGTCGTTGCGCGTGGGTTTGCCGACGGCATTATCCTTTCGGCGACCCGGCGCCACGACGCTCGCTTCGAACTGTTGGCCAAGCGCAAGATCCCTTTCATCACACTGGGACGAAGCCTGACCGATGTTGGTCAGCCCTGGCTCGATCTGGATTTCGAGGGCATGGCCGAGGCGTCTATCGATCGGCTCGTCTCCCGCGGCCACAAGCACATCGCCGTTACACGACCACACGACGACATGAATCTCGGCTACGTTTTCGAGGATCAGTGCCGGGTGACCCTAGCCCGACACGGGCTTCACCTCGACGAGCGTCACGTTTTTCGTTCAACCCCGAACGAGGCGGGAGGATACCAGATCGCGCGCCAACTGAGCGCGCTTGCGAACCGACCAACGGCAATCGTGCTCATCAACGAAGCGATCACGGTTGGCCTTTATCGGGGGCTTGTGGAAGCCGGGATAAGACCCGGGCGAGACATGGCGATCATAGGCCGCCAAAGCCCGCATTCGCAATTCCTGTCGCCCCGCCTGACATCCTTCAGCCTGTCGCTACGCGACGTCGGGATTGCGCTTGCCGAGTCTCTGCTCGCAACGATGCCTGCCTTTGCAGACATCTACCCGTCGACGTCGGCGCGTATCCTCTGGCCCATGACTCTCGTCCCCGGCGAAAGCGATTGAGCAACATTCCATCCTGATGTTGAGGATTATCCCAAACGGAGCATCCCTTCACTGAGCTCTCATATTGGTTCGACGGTTCGCGATGTTTTTCTTGACAGCTCGTTCCAGAATACCTAAATCACGCACATGGCAAGGACAAAGGAATTCGATAGGACACAGGCCCTGGACGACGCCATCCAGGTGTTTCGCGAACATGGCTTCGAGGGCACGTCCACCGAAATGCTCGTACGGGCAATGAAGATTGGCCGGCAGAGTCTCTATGATACGTTCGGCGACAAATGGAGGCTTTATTGCCTTGCCGTGGAGCGCTACGCCGCCGCGGAAACGGACGCCCACATCGCGATGCTGCATGGCGCGCCGCGTGCCCGGGACGGAATCCGGGAGATGATGGAGCGAGTGGCTGAGAATGCCTCCCAGCCGTGTCTTGGCGTGAGCTCAATCTGCGAGTTCGGTCAGAGCCGTCCTGATCTTACAGCAATTCATCAGGTCGCTGACCGACGACTGAAGCATGCTGCCAAGCAACGCATCAGCGAGGCTCAAGCGGACGGGGATTTGAATGCGACGCTTTCCACGGGGGAAGCCGCCAATTTCCTCTTCGCGAACATCGCCGGTATGCGCGTCGCAGCGCGCGGCGGCGCGGACCCTGGAGCGCTCAAGACCCTCGCCCACCTCGCGCTTCAGGCGCTGACATAAGGCAAAATTTTTTGCTCATTTCTGGAATGATTAGTCAAGAAAGGAAGACCATGAAAGCCGTGGTTATGAATGGAATCGGTGGCACCGATGTGATGGAATTTGTCGATCTTCCCGACCCGGTCGCCACACCGGGCCATGTGGTGGTCGAAGTCGCCGCAGCAGGCGTGAACTTCATGGATATCGGAGTACGCGAGGGTATGGCATGGACAGACAGGCCGAACCCGAAAGTCCTCGGCGTCGAAGGTGCGGGACGCATCGTTGCGCTTGGCGATGGGGTAGGTGATTTCGCCATCGGAGACCGGGTCGCCTGGGTTTACGCGCCTGGAAGCTACGCTTCGCACGTCCTGATTTCAGCGGACGCGCTCGTACGACTTCCCGGCACGGTTGATGACCAGACGGCGGCCTCCGTCATGATGCAAGGACTGACTGCGAGCCACTTCGCCACCGATTTCTACTCGGTCCAGCCTGGAGACACCGCGCTCGTCCATGCGGCGGCCGGTGGTGTCGGCTTGCTTCTGACACAGATCATCCGGCTGAGGGGCGGAACGGTGATTGGACGCGTTTCGTCCACCGACAAGGTTGAAATCGCAAAGGCAGTTGGCGCGAGCCACGTTATCGTCGACATGGAGGGAGCCTTCGCCGATGAGGTATTGCATCTCACAGGCGGACAAGGTGTAAGCGTTGTTTATGACGGTTCAGGCCCCAAGACGTTTCAGGGGTCGCTCGCCGCGCTTCGTCGCTCCGGCACGTTCTGCTGGTACGGACCGGTGCTTGGCGGTCCGGGGCCGCTCGACATCATGAGCCTGCCGAAGAGCATCAAGATCGGTTACGCGACATTTTTCGATCACATCAGCACTCCGGACCTTCTTCGCGCCCGTAGCAGACAACTGTTCCGGTGGATTGAGGATGGGTCTCTCAAGCTGCACGTCGGCGGAACCTACCCGCTTTCTGATGCCGCCCGTGCGCATGCCGACTTGGAAAACCGGGGGACCACCGGCAAGCTGTTGCTGGCTCCCTAGGGTAGGACGTCTGAAGCATTGCCAAGACGGTTCCTTCTCGAAGGTGCGAGAAAAGCGCCCGCATCGGGACTTCCATTGAACACAGCGGAAGCGACCCGAACCAATTTCGCCATCAGAGTTCATGACGATGCCTTATGCAATCCTTTTAGCCCAGAACGTGATCGGTTCTGCTTTGAGCATCGGCCCGCGATCTGGCCACCCTCAAAGCAAGCCTAATTGCCGAGCGCCAGGCGGGGCGGTACCGCCCTGGAAAAGCGCCGGCTGATCGAGCGTGCCGTGGTCACCATGCGGCAGATGCTCGCCCAAGTCGGAATCCCTCCGAGCCGCATAGCAGCCGATCCTGTGATCGATCCGCAGACCACCGCGGTGGGCATCGAAAGGCGAACCGATGACCACGTGAAAGCCGCGCTCCTCGACGCGGCCGATATGATCCGGATCCTTCGGATTATCGTCGATGGGAAGGAATGAGACGGCAGGACGATTCAACCTGGGCTTTGGTCTGAAGTAGAGTGACAAAGGTCCTAGTTGCATTGCCGAATCTACGTTCCGCCGCCATGGTACTGAAGCATCAACTGGCATTGGCCCAACCACCGTTTGCGCTAGTGATCCCAGAGCGCGCTCCCAGCCCCAAGCGAAGAAGCGCTCTGGGATCCATCCCTCTCTTACCCCGAAGTCTTACTAGCGCCCTTGCACCCAGCGGCGGCCCGCGAGGTCGGAATGGCGAACGGAAACACCAAGATTTTTTGGGTTTGTGTCGTGTGTTTTTTGGCGCCGCTTCAAATTAGTTTTGGCCCATCATCTCACTTCATCGCACAGAAAGTTCGGCAGCGCCCTTGACCTTCCCATCGTTGGAAGCTCCATCTTGTGACAAAAGACAACGAAAGGAGCACGATCATGGGATCTGTGACCCCCATTAGAACGAACAATCTTGAAGCGATTTCCGCCGCCGCGCTGAGTGCGAGCATACCCGTCGAGGGCATGACGTGTGCGTCCTGCGTCTCCCGCGTTGAAAAGGCGATCCGCGCCGTACCCGGTGTCACCGAAGCCTCGGTCAACCTCGCAACGGAACGCGCCGATGTTCGCTTCGATGCCAGCACCAAGCCCGCCGACATCGTCAAGGCGATCGAAAATGCAGGGTACGGCGCCGCCGAAGATACGATCGAACTCACCATCGAAGGCATGACCTGCGCCTCCTGCGTCGCGCGCATCGAGAAGGCGCTGAAGACCGTGCCGGGCGTCACGGAGGCCAATGTCAACCTGGCGACCGAGCGCGCGTCGGTCCGCGTGACGAAGGGCATCGCCACGGCCGCGGCGCTCGAAGAGGCGGTCCGCGTTGCCGGCTATGCTGCCAAGCACATCACCGGTGACGAAAGCGTCGACCGCGAGGGCGAGAAGCGTGAACAGGAGACCCGCAACCTCGCACGCTCCCTGCTGATCGCCGGCGTCCTGACGCTGCCGATCTTCGTGCTCGAGATGGGCTCGCACCTCATCCCGGCCGTGCATGACTTTGTCATGAACAATATCGGCATGCAGGAAAGCTGGTATCTGCAGTTCGTGCTGACGACGCTGGTGCTCTTCGGCCCAGGCCTGCGCTTCTACCAAAAGGGCGTTCCCGCCCTTTTCCGCCTGGCGCCGGACATGAATTCGCTGGTCGCGATCGGCACGTCCGCCGCCTGGATCTATTCGGTCGTAGCAACCTTTGCACCGGACCTGGTGCCTGACGGCACTGCCAACGTCTACTACGAGGCGGCGGCCGTCATCATCACCCTGATCCTGCTCGGCCGCTTGCTCGAAGCGCGCGCCAAAGGCCGGACATCAGAAGCGATCAAGCATCTGGTGGGCCTGCAGGCAAAGACCGCCCGCGTCGTCCGTAACGGCGAGACGATCGAAGTCTCGCTTTCCGACGTCACCACCGGCGACACCGTACTCGTACGCCCGGGCGACCGGGTACCGGTCGACGGCAGCGTCATCGACGGCAACTCCTATGTCGACGAATCGATGATCACGGGCGAACCGGTTCCAGTCGAAAAGACCGCCGGCAGCGAGGTGGTCGGCGGCACGATCAACAAGACCGGCTCCTTCACCTTCCGTGCAACCAAGGTCGGCGCCGACACGGTGCTGGCGCAGATCATCCGCATGGTCGAGCAGGCCCAGGGCGCGAAGCTGCCGATCCAATCGTTGGTCGACCGCGTCACCGCCTGGTTCGTGCCCGCCGTCATCGCCATTGCGTTTTTGACCTTCGTCATCTGGCTGGTCTTCGGCCCCGATCCGGCCCTGACCTTCGCTCTGGTCAACGGCGTCGCAGTTCTGATTATCGCCTGCCCCTGCGCCATGGGCCTCGCCACCCCGACCTCCATCATGGTCGGCACCGGCCGCGCCGCCGAAATGGGCGTGCTCTTCCGCAAGGGCGAGGCACTGCAGACGCTGCGCAATGCCGCCGTCATCGCCGTCGACAAGACCGGTACCTTGACCAAGGGACGGCCGGAGCTCACCGACCTTGAAACCGCCGCAAGCTTCGATCGTGACACCGTTTTGGCACTGGTCGCCGCCGTCGAAACCCGCTCCGAGCACCCGATCGCCGAGGCAATCGTCCAGGCGGCTAAGGCAAAAGGCCTGTCGATATCTGAACCGGCAAAGTTCGAGGCCATCCCCGGCTTCGGNCCGCACCGTCCATGTCGGCGCAGACCGGCTGATGGCGCAGCTGAAGCTCGACGTTTCCGCTTTCGCCGAGCAGGCGGCCCGCCTCGGCTCGGAAGGCAAGAGCCCACTCTATGCAGCGATCGACGGCCAGCTCGCGGCGATCATCGCCGTTGCCGACCCGATCAAGGAAACGACGCCGCAGGCGATCCGTATGCTGCACGATCTCGGCCTGAAGGTCGCGATGATCACCGGCGACAACCGCCGCGCCGCAGACGCCATCGCCGCCAAGCTCGGCATCGACGAGGTCATCGCCGAGGTCCTTCCCGACGGCAAGGTCGCAGCGCTGAAGAAGCTGAAGCAAGGCGGACGCGCGGTCGCCTTTGTCGGCGACGGCATCAATGACGCGCCAGCGCTGGCCGAAGCCGATGTCGGGCTTGCGATCGGCACCGGTACGGACGTCGCCATCGAAAGCGCCGACGTGGTGCTGATGTCCGGCGACCTTCTCGGTGTTCCGAACGCGATCGCACTGTCCAAGGCGACGATCCGCAACATCAAGGAGAACCTGTTCTGGGCCTTCGCCTATAATGCGGTGCTGATCCCGGTTGCCGCCGGCGCGCTCTACCCGGCCTATGGTCTGCTGCTGTCGCCGATCTTTGCGGCCGGCGCCATGGCGCTATCGAGCGTCTTCGTGCTCGGCAACGCCTTGCGGTTGAGAGCATTTCGCCCGGTGGCCGCGGCACGGGCTGCCTAGGTTCGGCATTCTCCCCGCCTCGCGTCGGCATGGCAGAGGCCCGGGAGAGCCCTTATATTCGCAGGGAATGGCCGCAACGCGTTAACAAGGATGAAATCATGAACATCGGCGAAGCCTCACGCGCCTCCGGCGTCTCGACGAAAATGATCCGCTATTACGAGACCATCGGCCTCATTCCACCGGCAGATCGCAGCGGGTCGGGCTACCGCAACTACGGAGACAACGACGTCCATACGCTGCGCTTCATCCGCCGGTCGCGCGATCTCGGCTTCACCGTCGAGCAGATGACCGATCTTTTGGCGCTCTGGCGCGACCGGTCGCGGGCAAGCGGCGAAGTCAAAAAGATCGCGCTCGAACATGTTGAGATCCTGGAGCGCAAGGCCGAGGAGCTGAAAGCGATGAGCCGGACGCTCAAGCATCTCGCCGCCCATTGTCATGGCGACGGGCGCCCGGACTGTCCCATCCTCGACGATCTGGCCGATGCCGGGAACGCTCCGGCGAAGCAGGCCGAGCCGGCCCGTTTCGGTGCCGGCGGCATCGATCCGGTTCGCAACCGGCGTCACGGATGACGTGGCTCCATGCGCCTGGCAAACTCTCACGCATTCGTGACGTTGCGCAGCGCACGCGGCATTGACAGGAATCGGCAGCGTTTCTACGGATCGATCATGGAAAAGGTGCGAACCACATATCTGCGTTTGCTGATTGTGTTGAAGCTGGCGATTGCGATGTCGCTTGCCCTGCTGCCCTATTCCACCGCATCCGGCATGACGCACGCGGCCGCGCACGGCTCGATGCAGATCGAGGTGTCCTCAGACAACCCGATCCAAGCAGCGGCCGAGCATTGCCCGAGCCTCGACAAGGGCAAGGTGAAGCCGACCCAGGAAAGCGGCAAGGCCGACAAGAAGGATTGCTGCAAGACCTTCTGCGCCGCTGTGGCCGTTCTTGCCGATACCGGCAGTAACCACCCTGTCGTCCTGCGTTCGACCCTCCCCTTCAGGCCACAGTCGCAACTCGCGCCCGGCGAGCTTGACGGGCTGCATCGCCCTCCAAAAGCCTGACTTTGTGAAGCCGTGACCGCTGCTGCATGTTGCCTTTGATCGTCGCCGATTGAAGAGCAAAACCACGCAGCAGAGCAAAGCGCTGTGGCCGCCTTTTGCGCGTCAACTGAAACGCTAGGCACCATAGCACGGTCAGCGATGAGGCCCGCCCGGACCACTGCCGGTCGGTCGCCGACCTCTGCCATTCACATTTCAGGTTTGACCATGAAACGATTGCTTTCCATGGCGCTCCTGCCCATGATCCTGGGCGGATGCGCTGCCACCTTGCCTGCCGAGGTCTCAGGCCTTGGCGATCCCGCTGACAGCGCAAGCGAACTTCGCGGCATGCAATACCGGAGCCCCATCTCGGGCTACACGCACCGCGAGCCGACAGGTCCGAAGCCCTGGGGCCCACTCAACGACGCACAGTCGACCGCCAAGGAAGACGCGTCATGAGGCTCCGCAGTTTCAATCTCGCGGCGGCGGTCGGCCTGCCGCTCGTACTCGCCGGCTGCGCAACCAATGCCGAATATTCGACCAAGGTCGCCGGCTTTGCGACCGTGGATGCCAAGGTCTCTACCGCCGCGGCCAAGAAAAGCGTCTGGATCCAGAACCGCGCGCAGGCCGACAAGGTCAATGCCGAGGTCAAGGCGCTGTTGAAGCGCAAGACGATCGACGCCGATACCGCCGTCCAGATCGCGCTTCTCAACAACAAGGGTCTTCAAGCGGCCTACGCCGATCTTGGCGATGCCTCGGCGGACGCCTGGCAGGCGACTTTGTTCCTCAATCCGACGGTATCGATCGGAACGACCGGGATCGGCGCGCCGGAACTCGAAGCCTATCGCGCGATCGAGGGCCTGGTCACCACCAACATCCTGGCGCTCCTGACGCGCGACAAGACCATCGCCATTGCTGACGCAAGGTTCCGCCAGGCGCAGCTTTCAGCGGCTCTCAGCACCCTGCAGCTGGCCGCCGAAACCCGCCGCGCCTGGATCGAAGCGGTCGCCGCATGGGAAACCGTCGGACAGCTCAACCAGGCTCAGGCGGCGGCGGATGCCTCCTCCGAACTCGCCGCAAAGCTCGGTGAGACCGGTGCCATGGGCAAGGGCAACCAGGCGCGCGAGCATGTCTTCAATGCGGAACTTGCCGGACAGGCGGCCGAGGCGCGGCTTTCCGCACGGCTTGCCAAGGAAAACCTCACGCGGCTGATGGGTCTGTGGGGCGCCGATGTGGACTATCAGGTCCCGAACCGTCTGCCGGACCTGCCGAAGGCGCTCGCCCGCAAGGACAGCATCGAAGCGGAAGCGCTGAAACGCCGCGTCGATCTCCAGATCGCCCGCCTCGATCTGGAAGCGGTGGCGAAATCTTACAAGCTGACCGAGGCGACCCGCCTTGTCACCGATCTGGAACTCGTCGCTGGTGCGGAAGCGGAGCGGGAGCAAGAGGATCACGGCACCAAGGTCGAGACGACGGGCCAGTTCGAGCTCGAATTCGTCATCCCGATCTTCGACAGCGGCAGCGCGCGCATGCGCAAGGCCGAGCTCGCCCACATGCGCTCGGCAAACCTGCTTGCGGAAAAGGCGGTCAACATCCGCTCGGAAGCGCGCTCAGCCTATGAAGCCTATCGCTCGCGCCACGAGATCGCCCGGCACTATCGCAACAACGTCGTGCCGCTGCGCACCAAGATCGAGGAGGAAACGACGCTCAGCTACAACGGCATGATCACCAGCACCTTCGAACTGCTCGCCGACGTCAGGGCCAAGGTCAATTCGACCGTGCTTTCCGTTAACGCGAAGCGTGATTTCTGGCTGGCCGATGCCGACCTGGTGACGGCGATCAACGGCGGCGGATCCGGTGGATCGGCCGAAGCAGCGGCGGCACCGGCAGCGGCCGAAGCCAGCGGCGCAGGACACTAAGAAGGATTGCAGAAGATGTTCAACAGAAGACACTTCCTCGGTGCCGGCGCGGCTCTCGTTTCGACCGCCGCCTGGGCGCAGACCTCCAACTCCAGCCTGCCCGAAGCGGCAAGCATGGACAACGCCAAGACGCAGAAGCCGCTGGTGCCGACGAGTGGACCCGACTACAACCCGGTCGCCACCCTCAACGGCTGGACCCTGCCACACCGCATGAACAACGGCGTCAAGGAGTTCCACCTCGTCGCCGAGCCGGTCGAACGCGAAATGGCCGACGGCATGACCGCCTATCTCTGGGGTTACAACGGCCAATCGCCGGGCCCGACGATCGAGGCGGTGGAAGGCGACCGCGTCAGGATCTTCGTCACCAACAAGCTGCCGGAACACACCACCATTCACTGGCACGGCATGATCCTGCCTTCGGGCATGGATGGCGTGGGCGGCCTGTCGCAGCCGCACATCCCCTCGGGCAAGACCTACGTCTACGAGTTCGACCTCGTGAAGTCGGGTACCTTCATGTACCACCCGCACGCCGACGAGATGGTGCAGATGGCCATGGGCATGATGGGCTTCTTCGTGGTGCATCCGAAGGACCCGGACTTCATGCGCGTCGACCGCGACTTCGTGTTCCTGCTCAATGCCTACGACATCGATCCCGGCACCTACGTTCCGCGCATCATGGAAATGACCGACTTCAACATGTGGTGCTGGAACAGCCGGATCTTTCCGGACATCGACCCGCTGGTCGTGTCCAAGAACGACCGGGTGCGGGTGCGGGTCGGAAACCTCACGATGACCAACCATCCGATTCACATGCACGGCTACGACTTCGAGGTAACCTGCACCGATGGCGGCTGGGTCAGACCAGAGGCGCGCTGGCCGGAGGTGACGATCGACATTCCCGTCGGCGCCATGCGCGCCTACGAGTTCGACGCCAAATATGAGGGTGACTGGGCGATCCATTGCCACAAGTCGCATCACACGATGAATGCGATGGGCCACGATATCCCGACCGTCATCGGCGCCGACAAAGAATCGGTCGCGGCGAAGATCCGCAAGGTCAAGCCCGACTACATGCCAATGGGAACCGCCGGCATGGCCGACATGGGCGAAATGGAAATGCCGCTCCCCGACAACACGATCCCGATGATGACGGGCTGGGGTCCGCACGGTGCTCTGGAGATGGGCGGTATGTTCTCGGTGGTGAAGGTGCGCGAAGGCATCTCCGCCGGCGATTACAGCGATCCCGGTTGGTACGAGAACCCACCAGGAACGCAGGCCTGGGAGTGGACCGGCGAACTGCCGGAAGCGACGCGGGCAAAGGATGCCAAGACCGTGATCACGCCCAAACCATGACGACACGACTGATTGTTATGAACTCTCTCAAATCCACCAGGAAACATACGATGAAGAAAACAGCATTCGCTCTGGCGCTCGTTGCCGCCTCTGCCCTTTCCTCCCAGGCGCTTGCCAGCGGCAGCCATGCCGGCGGCCACGACAAGGTTTCCGTCGGCGAGCCCGGCGACAAGAACAAGTCGACGCAGACGATCCGCGTCACCATGAAGGAAACCGACGATGGCAAGATGATCTTCACGCCGGCGATCATCAAAGTCCGCCAGGGCCAGACGGTCCACTTCGCGATCAAGAACGCCGGCGAGCTCGCGCATGAATTCGTCCTAGACGACAAGGCGACGATCCAGGAGCACAAGGTCACCATGGAGAAGTTCCCGGATATGGAGCACGACGATCCGAACGCGATCCGGCTCGAGCCGGGCAAGTTCGGCGACATCTACTGGACCTTCACCAATGACGGCACCTTCGAGTTCGCCTGCCTGGTGCCCGGCCACTACGACGCCGGCATGCATGGCCCGCTCGACGTCGTGAAGAAGTAACTCCCCGATCACAGCAAAGGATGAAACCATGAAGACTATAGGTACCCTCTTCGCAACGCTTGCGCTCGCTGTCACCGCCGTCCCGTTCGCGCTTCCCGCCCAGGCGGCGGAGTTCACCAAGGGCGTCGTCAAGAAGATCGACACCAAGGCCAAAAAGGTGACGATCGACCACGAGGATCTGAAAAACCTCGAGATGCCGGCCATGACCATGGTGTTTCGCGTCGGCGACGACGCCCTGCTCGCCAAGCTCAGGGAGGGTGCGTCGATCGAATTCGTCGCCGACCGGGTCAACGGCAAGCTGACCGTGACCGAAGTCAAGTAAGCTGCGACAAACGGCCCGGGTCGAAATCACGCCGCCCGGGCCGTCACGATGCTATAGTCAGGCAGAACCGGAAAGGAGCGTCCAATGGACGTGTTACGCAGACATTTCGTTGTAGGCGCAATCGCAGGCATCACCCTCTTTGCGACAGCCGCCGCGGCTGCGGCAGGCACCATGGCCATCTACAAGGATCCGCAATGCGGCTGCTGCGAGCAATGGGCCGAGGCGATGGAGGCAGCCGGCTACAAGGTCGAGGTGCACGACGAGGCCGACATGTCGGTGATCAAGACCCTCTTCGCGGTGCCGGCCGACGTGGAAGGCTGCCATACCGCCGTCATCGACGGCTATGTCATCGAGGGGCATGTGCCGCTGGAGGCGGTCCGCAAGCTTCTCTCTGAGCGGCCCGATATCGCCGGGATCGCCGTGCCCGGCATGCCTTCAGGCTCGCTCGGCATGGGCAACGACCCGCAGGCGTCGTACGACGTCTATACGATCGCCAAGGCAACTGGCGCGAAGTCGACGGTTTACTATCAGGTCCGGCCGGTGAAGTAGCGCAATGACAAAGTAGCACTTCGGCCCCAGGGCGTGGTTCGGGGCCAGGAGATCGAAGGCGCTTCTACGGTGTGGAGGTGCCTTCCGAGCTGAAGTATCCAATCAAGAAAGCTAGGCTTCTCCCTTGCTCGAGGATCCGAAGTCCAGCGGCTCCCCGATTTCGATCGCATGTCCGTCCGGATCGTAGAAGCGGAACACGCGCTGGCCCCATGCCTGACACTCCATATGCGGCGCGATGCGTTCAAAGACCGCGTCGACATCCTCGTGCTCGAAGTAGAGCAGCAAGTTTCGCCGCCCGTAGGGTTCCGCCGAAGCCAGTTCTTCTCGCCAGACCGTTTGTTGCAGCGATCGTCCTTCGTGGATGGCGAAACCGCCTTCGAAGAGGACGAAATTTCCGAAGTCCTCCAGCACCGTAAGGCCAAGCCTTTCCTCGTAGAATTCCTTGGATCGGCTGATGTCTCGGACGAAAGGGATTGGATTAGTAAATCGCATGGAATTCCTTTCGTGACGCTTTGTCGCAAAACCTATCGCGGCCGACGCACGACGCAAAGGAATTCAGGCGGCGTGCCAACTGCCGTATTCATCACGCTGAAGCATCGGCGTTTGGAACACGCCGACGACGCGCTCGGGCCAACTCGGCGCTAGATTGGCTAGCGGCTGCCGCCAGCGCTCGGTCTGCAGCATGGCGGCGCCGATCGCGACCGGCTCGATGCCGCAGGTGTTCATCAGCGTTAGGCCCGCAAGGATAGATGTACCACTCGAAATGACGTCGTCGACCAGCGCTACGCGCCGCCCTTCAAGCAACGGCAGCATGCGTGGGTCGACATAGAGCCGCTTCTTCTGGTCCGGCGTTGTGATCGAGGACAGCGGCACCGACAGGTCGTCGACGTACCAGAATTTTCTTGAAGTACCGAGCGGCACGTAGCGGCTATGGCCGAGTTTGCGCGCAACGGCAGAAGCAAGCGTCAGGCCCAATGTCGGGAGACCGGCAACGACTTCGGGCTCGAAGGCGGCAAGCTTTGCCGCTAGTTCGGTTGCCAGCGCATCTTCGACCGCAAAGCTCGCCTGGTTGACGATCAGCGAGGCGAGCGCGTGCCTGCCATCCGAGAGCGGACGGACCGGCAGCAATATCTGGCGGCCATCGCCGAGCGTTGCCGGGAAGAAATCGCGATAACCCACCTGAATGTCGAAACTTTTCGGCGGGTAGACCTCCTGCCAGAAGTCGTGAGGCTGCATCGGTACCGTCCTCGTCTGCGCATTTCGCCCGGATTGAAAGGCGACCAAAAAAGCCGGTTCGCTGTTCTGATCCCGGTGGTTTTCGTCTATACCGTTTGCGACTTCGATCAAACCGAAAGGGCACCGCGCAGCGAGCAAAGCGCGCGGAATTCACAAGCCCTTCGCCAGATGAACCACGGGAATGCCAGAAGATGCGCCTGCCAGACGGAATTGCTGACGACCTCGCCTTTCTCACCGACTTCCGTCGCGATCTGCATGCTCATCCGGAACTCGGCTTCGAGGAGGAGCGCACCAGCGACCTCGTTGCCAAATGGCTCGAGGAAGCTGGACTAAAAGTACACCGCGGCCTTGGAAAAACCGGCGTCGTCGGCACCCTGCAGGTGGGCAACGGCACGCGCTCGATCGGTCTTCGTGCCGACATGGACGCACTCGCCATGCCTGAAATCGCCGACCGTCCCTACAAGTCCCGCGAAGCCGGCAAGATGCATGCCTGCGGCCATGATGGCCACACCGCGATGCTGCTCGGCGCCGCCCGCCATCTGGCAAAGACCCGCAATTTCTCCGGCACCGTGCATTTCATCTTCCAGCCTGCGGAAGAAGGACGCGGCGGCGCAAAGCGCATGGTCGAGGACGGGCTGTTCAAACTTTTTCCCTGCGACGCCGTTTATGGCCTGCACAACATGCCCGGCCTTGATCCGGACGAGATGGCCGTCGTTGCCGGCCCCCAGCTTGCCTCGTCCGACAGCTGGCGGCTGACCTTCCGCGGCGTCGGCACCCACGGCGCCAAACCGCATCTCGGTCGCGATCCAGTGACCGCTGCCGGCACCTTCCTCGCCTCGCTGCAATCGATCGTCGGCCGCGTCGTCGATCCCTTGCAGCCGGCCGTCGTCAGCGCCTGTTCGGTGCGCGCCGGCGACCCGAAGGCGCTCAATGTCATCCCTGATACGGTCGAGATCGGCGGCACGGCTCGCGCCTACACACCTCATGTGCGCAATCAACTCGAGGAGGAGATCGGCCGGCTGGCACGCGGTACGGCCGAGATGTACGGTATCAAGGTAGACTATGAGTTCGAACGTCGCATTCCGCCGGTCGTCAATGACGCCGACGCAAGCGAACGCGCGCTTTCGGCTGCCCGCGCCGTCTTCGGAGAAAAAACCCGCACACAGTTTCCGCCTTCAACCGCCGGCGACGATTTCGCCTTCTTCGGACTAGAAGCCCCCGGCTGCTACGTCTGGCTCGGCAACGGCCCCGCCGTCGATGGCGCTCTTCATCATAATACGGCCTATGACTTCAACGACGCAGCGATCGGCCCCGGTGTCACCTTCTGGACGACATTGGTGGAGCAAGAACTGAGTACTTCGGCCGACAACTGACCGGCCAACGCGTTCAAAGTGGTCGTTTCTCTCGATCACGCGGATTTACGCCGGCAAGTCTTGCGGCAGTGCATATCCCGGTGCTCGTCGTCGGTGCCGGCGTGGAGGTTGGCGCCCGCAAGCCATCTGCCGCAGGGTACGTCGCGCTATCTCGAGATCGCAGATGCGGCGCATTTCACCTTCATGCAATTATGCAAGCCCGGCGCCAGAGCATTGATCGAGGCGGAAACGCCGGGTGATGGGGTGGTGTGCGACGATGGTGGCGGTCGAGACAGAGCGACCATTCACCGGAACACGGCAGAGGTGATCGCGGGCTTTCTCGCAACCGCCTTGGATATCCAGCAGCCACTGCGCTAGCCTTTCCCGGTGAGCGCAAACACAGGCAGGGCGGCAAGCGTCGCCCCGCTCGACCTGTCAGATCACTTCGAGCACCGGGTTTTCGAGAATCTTTCCCGTCAACACGTCGGCAATGCCGCGATCGGTCTGGTGCGGGCCCGCGTTGCAGGCAAGCGTCGCTCCGAAACAAGCCTTGAAGACGAGATAGGGCGGCTGCCAATCAACGATCCGTCCGACAGCATCACGCAGCGCGGCAAAGCCGGATGACACATTGGCCAAAGGCGAATCGGAGACCAGGCCGCACAACGGCAAAGGCAGGATGGCATCGATCTTGCCTGCGGATGCGACCGCCATGCCGCCGCCGGCCGCGATGACGGCATTGGCCGCCACCATCATGTCATGGGCATTGCCTCCGAAAACCGTGAGGTTGTGGCTGTCGTGGGAAACGGTGGTCGCGAAGGCGCCGCGCCACTCTCCCCAGCCGGTCAGCAGGCCGACGCGCGGCTTGCTGTCGGCGCGGCCATGGCGGTGAGCAACGGCAATCAGCGTCGCGCCCTGCGGCGGAACGACGAAGCCATTCTCGACCTCGGCTACAACCTCGTCCCATTGAGTGAAACGCGGTCGGTCGATCGTGGCGACACGCACCTTCGAACCGGTTGCGGGAATGGCGAAGTCCGTCTCGCGCAATGGCTCGATCTTCATCGTACCGGCAAGCGCCTCGACGTCGGCCTTCGGCACGGCGTCGATCATCTCCCCCGCCCGGGCCACCTGCTTGCCGCCGGCGATTACCGTACGGGCGCGAAAGCCATGAAGATTTTCGAAGATCACGATATCCGCCCGCCGCCCGGAGGCAACGAGGCCAAGGTCAGGACGACCGAGACGGGTGGCGGCGTTCAGCGTCGCAGCGCGAAGCGCCCATTCAGGTTTCAGCCCGTAGCGCACCAGCCGCCGCACCACATCGTCGAGTCCGCCCGAGCGATCGAGATCGTCGGGAAAGACATCGTCGGTGCAGAGCGTCACCGTCTGAGGAAGATGGCCGAGAGCATTGAGGGTATTGACGAATTCCGGCAGCAGATGGTCGTGCGACCCGCGCAATTCGATCGACAGACCGGCTCTCAGCTTGGCCATCAGATCGTCACCCGAAACGAGCTCGTGGTCGGAACTGACGCCCGCAGTGACGAAAGCCTGGAGGTCGGCGCCGGCGAGACCCCGCGCATGGCCGTTGACCGGCTTGCCGGCGGCAAGCCCGGCTTGAACGATTGCGCTGATCCGCGCTTCGCCGTCGATGACGCCGCGCATGTTCATCATTTCGGCGACGCCGCCGATTTCCGGCCAACTCAGGATGTCGGCAATCACATCGGCGTCGAAATCTGCGCCGGCGACCTCCAGGCCGGGTGCGGAGGGCACGCTGGACGGCGCCAAAAGCACCGTGCGCAAGGGCAGCCCGGCAATGGAATCCGTAGCCCAGCGCACGCCGGCAATGCCGTTGACATTGCCGAACTCGTGCGGATCCCAGACGATTGTCGTCACGCCGCGCGGCAACACCGCGTTGGCATAGGTCGCCGGCGTCACCATCGAGCTTTCGACATGCATATGGGTGTCGATCAGGCCGGGAGAAACAAAGGCACCGGTCGCGTCGATGATGGTCGCGGCATCCTTGCGTACCCCCGGCGCATGAACGCTCGCGATTAGCGGCCCAACAACACCGACATCTGCCGGGCGGAGTTCACCCGTCACCACGTCGACCAGCGTACCGCCAACAATCAGCATGTCGAACGGTTCGCCTCCACGCGCCGCGGCCACAGCGCGGGTACGGAGCGCCGTATCCATCAAGTCTTGAGGCTGCTCTACAAAACTCACTTTTGAGCCTCCTTCATCAGGGCGCCCAGAATCTGCGCACGCGTCGTCTCCACAAGGGCGTCGACAGCGTATTCGGCATTGAAGATCGCATGGCTTTCGCGCGTTTCGACGACGGTGCGCCCACGGGTGAGCGATCCGCCGAGCTCGACATCAATGCGCGCCTTGCGGAACGCGACAGCGCCGAGATTGACGAAAGCGACGGCGGCTGAAGGGTCATAGATCGCCATGCCCGGCCGGCCACGGCTGGTGCCGATCGAGATGTATCCGGCAAGCAGATCGGCGATCAGCGCCGCATTCGCGCCACCCGCAGAGCGGATCGGCGCGACGTCATCCGGATAGGCGAAGACCTTGCGGCAGAGATCGAGGTCGACCATGCGCAGCGGCAAACCGTGCGCGAGAACGATGGCGAGCGCTTCCGGATCGGCGAAGGCGTTGAATTCCGCGGACGCCGTGTGGTTGCCGCTAGTGACGCCGCCCCCCATCCAGGTGAGATCGGTGATGCGCGCCGCAAGATCCGGGCGGGCAAGGCAAAGGGCCGCAAGGTTGGTGAGCGGCCCGAGCGCCAGGATGCGCTTCGGCCCTTGCTGATCCAGCCAGGCACAAAGTGCTGCAAAGGCATCGCCTGGCGGCAACGGCTCGGCATCCGGCAGCGTCAGCCCGGCGGTCGGCATGCCGGCTTCGCCAAGGATGCGTTCGGCGGTCTCGAGCTTGCCGAGCACCGGCAGGGCCCGCCCTTCATGGATGGGGAACTCCCAGCCGAAGGCAAGCGCGGCACCGGCGGCGTTGCGTTTCACCTGATCGATCGGCGTGTTGCCGAAGACGAGGGAAACACCGTCGATTTCTTCACCGGCATGAAGGACGACGAGCACCGCGGCAATGTCGTCGAACCCCATGTCCGTATCGATCCAGACACCCATCTGACGTCAACCGAACTTCTTCAGGCGCGCAGCCTTTTCAACCGGCAGGTCGAAGGCGATCGTAGAACCGGTTTCACGCGCTGCCCACGCAGCATCTTCTTCCGCCTTGATGGCGCCGAGCAGCGTATCGAGCAGATACTCCCGTGTGCTGCCGGAGAAAGAGGCTCCGCGCACGGTGCCCTGGAAAGGACCTGAGCCCAGGGTCACCATGCGCGGACGCCACGCAAGCCCTGCCGTGTCAGGCGGCAGGGATCCGGAAAGTTCGATCGGGCCGTTGCCGGCCTTAAGCTTGCCGCCCTCGACGGCAAAGATGTTCTCGAAACCGACGAAATCGGCAACGAAATGCGAGAGCGGGCGGTTGTAGATATCCTCGGGCGTGCCGATCTGCTCGATCGCGCCGTTCAGCATCACGACGATGCGGTCGGCGAGCGACAGCGCTTCGCCCTGGTCGTGGGTGACGAAGATCATCGTCACGCCGGTTTCTTTTTGCACCCGCTGCAGCTCCGTGCGCATCTCGAGACGCAGGCGGGCGTCGAGGTTCGACAGCGGCTCGTCGAGCAAAAGCACCTTCGGCTCCATGACCATCGAGCGTGCCAGCGCCACGCGCTGTTGTTGGCCGCCGGAGAGTTCCCCCGGCTTGCGGGCAGAGAACTTTGAAAGGCCGACCGACTTCAGGCCGGTCGTTACCTTGCTCTCGATTTCGGTCGCCGGCAGCTTCTTCAGACGCAGGCCGAAAGCGACGTTCTCGAACACGGTTAGGTGCGGGAACAGCGCATAGGACTGGAAGACAAGACCGACGGAGCGCTTGTTGGCGGACACGCGAGTGATATCGGCGCCGTCGAGCCTGATCGCGCCGGAAGCGGGCGACAAGAGGCCGGCGATCGAGCGCATCGTCGTCGTCTTGCCGCAACCCGAGGGCCCGAGGAACGCCACCAGTTCGCCCTTGCGGATCGACAGGTCGAGATCCTTTACCGCAACGGTGTCGCCATAGGCGAGCGTGAGTTTTTCGAGGCTGAGGAAGGCGGCGTCAGACATAGCGTGAGAATCCCAGGAAGCGTTCGGCAAGGAAGACGATGCCGATGGACATGAAGGCGAGCAGCGCGGAGAGAGCGGCGACCGATGGATCGTAGGTGATCTCCATGTAGGAGAGCATGTCGATCGGCAGCGTGCGCACGCCGGGGCCGGAAAGGAAAAGCGACACCGGCACCTGGTTGAAGCTCGTGACGAAGCCGAGAATGAAGGCGGCAAGAATGCCGCTGCGGATGTTCGGCATCACCACCCGGAAGAAAGCGCCGGCGCGCGAAGAGCCGAGCAATACCGCCGCCTCCTCGATATCGGAGCGCAGGTTGTTGAGGCTCGCCGAGACCACCCGCACCGCATAGGGGAGCACCAGCGCGGTATGTGCGAGGAAGAGGGTCAACGTGATGTTGATGCCGAACGGCACGACGATGTAGCGCAGCAGCGCCAGGCCGACGATGATGCCCGGCACGATGATCGGCAGCGACACGATCGTGCGGATGGTTTCGCCGAAGGGCAGCTTGTAGCGCGAAAGAGCATAGGAGGCGGGGACACCAAGCACAAGCGCTGCGGCGGTGCCGCCAATCGCCAAAAGCATCGAGATCGCGAAGCTCTCGCGGAAGCTCTCGACCGTGAAGACCTTGGCGACCCACTGCAGCGAGAAACCCTGCGGCGGGAAGGCCAGCGTCTCGCCGCCGGAAAGCGACGCAGCAACAATGATGAAGAACGGCCCGATCAGGAAGCCGATCACCAAAAACAGGACGACGGGCGAAAAAATACGAGGGGTCATCGCTTGTTCCTCGCGGTGGCGAGCCGTTTCAAGAGCAGATTGGCGGCAAAGCTCATGACGATCAGGATGAAGGCTATGACGCTGGCCGAGACGAAATCATTGGCAACGGTGACACGCTGGTAGAGCAGCGTTTCGAGCATCAGCACCTTGGAGCCGCCGAGGATCGCCGGCGTGATGTAGGCGGTGAGCGAACCGGTGAAGACCAGTGTTCCGCCGATCACCAGGCCCTCCTTGGTGAGCGGCAGAATCACCTTAAAGAACACCTGGAACCAGTTGGCGCCGAGAACGCGTGCGGCGGGGATCGCATCCTTCGGCATGTTTTCAAGCGCGCTGATCAGCGACAGGATCATCAGCGGCAGGAATAGCTGCAGCAGGCCGATGAACACGGCTGTCTCAGTGAAGAGGAAGCGGATCGGCTCGTCCGAAAGGCCGACGAGCTGCAGCGCCTGATTGACGATGCCGGTGCGGCCGAGGATGACAATCCAGGCATAGGTGCGGGCGACCGACGAGATCATCAGCGGCAGTACGACGAGGCCGATCATCTGTCCCTTGCTGCGCGGCGAAAGATTGACGATGGCAAATGCTGCAGCGTAGCCGATGACCGCCGAGACGGCGGTGACCATCAGGCCGAGCCGGAACGTGCGCAGGAAAACCGTGCGGTTCAGCGGATCGGAAAAGAAGGTCGTATAGGCGGAGAGCGACCAACTGTCGGCGCTGCGAAAGCCTTCCGCCAGCAGGATCACCACCGGCGCCAGAAAGACGATCGCCGCAAAGACCGCTGCGGGCAGAGCGAGCGCCAGGGCTTCGGCGCGGTTCTGGAACATCCTTCTTCCTTTCAAGGCATTCGTTGGCACGGCCTACCCGTCGCAGGCGCGCAGCGTCCACCAGCCGACAGGGCCGGCCGGTGGAGTTCTAGTCGTTTGGCTTACTGGCCGACCTGCGCATTCCACTCCGACAGCCACGCTTCGCGGTTGTCGAGGGCGACGGCCGACGGGATCAGCTTCAGGTTCTTCACCGTCTCTTCGCCGTAGGTGAGATTTTCGGCGATCTCCGGCGAAACCTTGACGTCCTTGTTGGCCGGGCTGTCGACGAGCTTTTCGGCAAGCGCCGTCTGGATTTCGGTCGAGAGCCAGAAGTCCATGAACTCAAGCGCGAGATCCTGGTTCTTGCCACCCTTCGTCAGAACCATGACGTTCATGCCACCGGTCTGGCCTTCCTTCGGCGTTGCCCACTTGATCGGCAGGCCGAGCTTGGTGAAGCCTTCCCAGGAGAAGCGGCCGATCGGTGCGGCCCAGATCTCTTCCTGCTGCATCAACTGCACGAGCTGCGAAGACTTGACGTAGAAGGTGACGATCTCGTCCTTCTTGGCGCCGACGGCGGCGATCGCCTCCTTGAGATCCGGCGTGTTCTTGCCGATGGCTTCGCCGACCATGTAGAGCGCCGGCGGGCCCTGGTTGGTGGTGACGTTCGGGAAGGCGACGTGGCTGGCGTTCTTCTCGTCGAGAAGATCGGCCCAGGAGTTCACTTCCATCTTGTCCGAGCGATAAACGATCGAGGTTGCGTAGAAGGTGTAGCCGACGCTCATGCCGTCGCCGTTCGGATCCTTGGCGAGGTCGTAGAGCTTGTTGAAGTTCTGGAGCTTCGAGGTGTCGATCTTTTCGATCAGGTCAGCACGCGAAGCCGAGAGCGCGTCGGCCATCGAAACCACAGCCATGTCGACAACCGGGCTTGCCTTGTTGGCTTCCATCTTTGCCAGGCGCTCGACGCTGTTGCCGGTTTCGACCACCAGCTTGCATCCGCACTTCTGTTCAAACGGCGTATAGACCAGCTCCTTGAATGCGTCCTGGGCAAAGCCGTAGACGGAAATTGTGAGCGTCTTTTCCTGAGCAGACGCGGCAGGGGCGACGAGCAAGAGCGCGCTCGAGGCAAGCAGGAATTTCTTCATGGCTGGTGTCCTCCTTCGGTGACGGATGTGGCTGCGGTGGCAGTGGTATGAACGGGTTGAAGCACGGGCGGTGCGGCGGCCGATTGCCTGACGATGAGATGCATCGGCACTTTCGACTTCTCGGCCGTGACCGGTGCGCCGATCTGGGGATCGAACGGATCGCGCTCGCGTATCGCCTTGACGAGCGCGGCAACGGCAATCGCGGCAATCTCGGTCATGTCCATGCGGGCCGTGGTCAGTGCCGGCGTGATGACCGGCGACCAGATCAGGTCGTCGAAACCGGTGACACTCGCCTTCTCCGGCACTTTGATGCCGGCGCGCTGCAGTTCGGTCAGCGCCCTGAGTGCATGGAGATCGGAAATGCAGGCAAAGGCGGTGTAACCCTCCGCCACCTTTTCGGCGAGCCCGAGCGGACAGCCCTTGCCGGAAACTCTTTCCAGTGGCTCGATCCAGAGCGTATCTGTGTGACAGCCCTCGCCGAAGACCGAACGGATACCGCCGGCGCGGTCGTTCTGCACATTGGAGGCGGGGTTGTTGCCGATGATCAGCACACGGCGGTGACCGAGCGCCTTCAGATGCGCGGCGATCTGCTGGCCGCCGCCCCAATGGTCGGCGGCAACCGTATTGCCGGGTGTCGAGGGGGTATCGATGACGGCGACGGGACAACCGACATCGGCAATGCGAGTGCCGCGCCGCGGCACAATCACCAGGCCGTCGACATCGCGGTCGATTAGCCGCTCGATCGCCTTGGTCTGGGTCGAGACGTCACCGCGCGAGTCCGCGATCAGCACGCCGTAGCCGGCCGACGAGGCAGCAAGCTCGATCGCCTGGGCGATCTGCGGGAAGAGCGGATTGGCAATATCGGGAAGAACGAGGCCGAGAACACCGGTGCGTCCGGTGCGCAGCGCCCTCCCCGCCTGGCTCGGCACATAACCGAGCTCTGCAGCGGTCGCGCGGATCTTTTCCACCATTTCGACCGACACGCGGCCCTTGCCGGAGAGCGCGTTCGAAACCGTGGCCGCGGACACGCCGAGCGTTCTGGCAATCCTCGTCAGTTTTGGTCCGGAACGCGCCAAATCAGTGGTTTCCGCTATCGCGTGATTAAACGATTAATCATGCGATATATCAGAATCTCCTGGGTGTCGAATCCTTTTGTCGACTCGTTTCATTTTGCAATTTTCGAGGGAACATGGTCGTGAATAACAATCGACGCCCCCTTATTTCAAGCCGGCAATCCTGCATCAAGCTTATGGAGAAGACCGTTCAAGAATCAGAGTTTGGGGGCGGCGCCAATTCGCCGGACCAAGCAGGTCCGTGAAGGTTCCCTGATATATCTCGATAGTGCGCCGGACGACGGAAGGCCGAAATACGCGTATGCCCCATCCGCCACGGCCGCGGGTACAATTTTCAACTTCGAGGGACAAAAGAAACCAATTTTCCCACTAAATTACTAGGGAATAAGTATGATGCATCGCAATCATCCGGTGCGTACATTCGGGTGACGACGCGATCCGCGTGACAGGCACAATGCAGGAGTTTGGGACATGACTGGCACTATCATCGGCTTTAGCAAGACCGCGGGGCAAGCCCGCCGCGCACGAGGGGCAACTCTGGCTGCCGCCACACTGGCGCTCGCTCTGTCGATGAGCACAGCCGTCTTCGCCGAGGACGCCAAGTTTGACCCCAACGCCTCGATCACGATCGGCTCGCTCTATGAGCCGCAGAACCTCGATAACACCGCCGGCGCCGGCCAGGGTATCAACGAAGCCTTCAACGGCAATGTCTACGAGGCGCTGTTTACGTTGACTGATGCCGGTGACGTGCAGCCGGGTCTCGTTGCCGAGCAGAGCGTCAGCGAAGATGGCCTTACCCATACCTTCAAGCTTCGCCCCGGCGTTACCTTCCATTCCGGCGATCCGCTCACCGCAGCCGACGTGAAGTACAGCATCGAGCGCGTGACCGCCGAGCAATCCAAGAGTTCGCGCAAGAAGAGTCTCGCGACGATCAGCGCGATCGAGACCCCCGATGATCAGACGGTCGTCGTCAAGCTGTCGGCGCGCTCGATCTCGCTTCCCTACAATCTGAGCTATGTCTGGATCGTCAACGACGCGGCGAAGGACCTGAACGCGAGCGAAGACGGCACCGGCCCCTATCGCCTCGACGAATGGCGCCGCGGCTCGTCGCTGGCGCTGACCCGCAACGACAAATACTGGGGCACCGCTCCCACCAACAGCGAAGTCGTCTTCCAGTACTTCACCGATGCGACCGCGCTCAACAATGCGCTTCTGACCGGCGCCGTCGACATCATCACCAGCGTCCAGAGCCCGGATTCGATCGCCCAGTTCAAGGACAATCCCGACTTCACCGTCACGGCAGGCCAGTCGACCACAAAGGAACTGCTTGCCTTCAACGATCGCGTCGCCCCCTTCGACAATGTGAAGGTTCGCAAGGCGATTGCACGCGCGATCGACGACAAGAAGCTGCTGACCTCGATCTGGGGCGAATACGGCACGCTGATCGGCTCTTTCGTGCCGCCGACGGATCCGTGGTACGTGGATCTGACCGCCGTCGACGCCTATGACGTCGAAAGTGCCAAGGCGCTGCTGAAGGAAGCGGGCTTTGCCGATGGCTTCACGTTCAAGCTCGACACGCCGAACTACGATCCGCATCCGATCGTCGCGCAGTTCATCCAGAGCGAACTCGCCAAGGTCAACATCAAGGTCGAGATCAACGTGATCACCGCCAACGAGTGGTACACGAAGGTCTACAAGGCACATGATTTCCAGGCGACGCTGCAGGAGCACGTCAACCACCGCGATATCGTCTTTTACGGCAATCCGGACTTCTACTGGGGTTACAACAACCCCAAGGTCGTCGACCTGATCAAGGCCTCGGAAGCCGCCGCCAACACCGACGAGCAGACCGCCAAGCTCAAGCAAGCCAACACGATCATCGCCGAGGATGCTGCCAGCAACTGGCTCTACCTCTATCCACAGATCGTCGTTTCGAGCTCGGCCGTGACCGGCTACCCGGTGAATGGTCTGAACTCGCAGTTCTTTGCCAACGGCATCAAGAAGAGCGAGCAGTAAGCGAAACGACTTCCGCTATTCGCGGCACTGGAGCATCCGTCCTCAAGCGGAAGCACTTGAGGCCGGATGCTCTATAACCAAGTGCCAGAGCGTCCTTTGTGCGTTCATATGAACGCACGGCGCTCTGAGAGCCCCTGGATCGGATCCAGGGGCTTTTGCGTTTCGCGATCGTGGTTGGCTCTGTCCGCGCCGTTTCGGCCAGGCCACGCACAGGTCCCGCTAAAGTAAGGCCTTCGCTCTAGCCTCCCTCTCTGTTTTGATGCAAAAGCCAACTTCTCTGATCACGGCACCCCGTGAGAAGAAAGGAATGCAACCATTCTCACCTATCTCGTCCGCCGTTTGGCCATCCTCATCCTGTCGCTGCTGATCGCGGCGGTGGTGCTGTTCGTGCTGTTGCGCCTGCTCCCGGGCGACCCGGCCAATGCGCTTCTGTCCGTCGGCGCCGATGCCGCGCAGATCGAAAAGGCCCGCGAACAGGTCGGTTCGAACCTGCCGCTCTGGCAGCAGTTCCTTCGTTTTGCCGGCAGCCTCGCCCGCTTCGATCTCGGCACGTCCTTCGTCAGTGGCAAGCCCGTGATCGAGGAGATCGCCGCGCGGCTGACGGTCACCGTACCGCTGGCGCTGATGGGCTTCCTGCTTTCCATTCTGATTGCCGTGCCGCTCGGCATCCTCTCCGCCGTCAAGGCCGACCGCTGGTATGGCGGATTGATCTCGACGGTCTCGCAGTTCGGCATCGCCATTCCGGTCTTCTGGGTCGGCATCCTGCTCGTCACTATCTTTGCCGTCACCTTCCGCCTGTTTCCCTCCGGTGGCTTCCCCCGCCGCGGCTGGCAGAATGAGGGACAGGTGCTCTATGCGCTGGCACTCCCTGTTCTGACGATCGGGCTCGTCATGGGCGCATCGCTGCTGCGCTACGTGCGTTCGGCGACACAGGATGTTCTCGGCAGCGATTACCTGCGCACCGCGCGCGCCCTTGGCGCCAGTTTTCCGGAAGCCCTCATCCGCCACGGCATCCGCAACGGCGCCGTGCCGATCGTCTCCATTCTCGGCATCGAGCTTGCGACGACCCTGCTCGGCGCCGTCGTCATCGAGCGTGTCTTCGCGCTGCCGGGTCTCGGTTCGATGCTGCTGCTCGCGATCGAGCAGCGTGACTATCCCAACGTCCAGGGCGTGCTGTTCATCTCGACGCTGCTGGTGCTGCTGATCGGCTTTGCCGCCGATCTTACCCAGCGGCTGATCGATCCGCGCCTGCGCGAACGCGCCGTCGGAGGCAGTGCATGAGCCCGGTCGAAGCATCCGTTTCCACGCGGAAGCGTCGACACTCGCTGGCACTCACCGTCGGGCTCGCACTCGTCGGCATCAATCTGCTCGTCGCCCTGCTCACGCTGTTCTGGACGCCGTACGATCCTTTGAATGCCTCCGGCGGCCGGCTGGAAGCGCCATCGCTCCTACATTGGCTCGGGACCGACCGGCTGGGGCGTGACCTGCTCACGCAACTGATGATCGGCGCGCGCACCGCGCTGCTCGTCGGCACCGGTGCGGTGGCGATCGGCGCGACGATCGGCGTCAGTCTCGGCGTTCTCGCCGCTTTTGCAACACGCCTTGCCGACGACGTGATGGCCGCGACGCTCGATATCCTGATCGCCTTCCCGACCCTGCTTCTAGCAATGCTGGTGGTCGCGGCAAGCGACAGCGCCAGCCTCTGGACGGCGATCCTGGCGCTCGGGCTTGCAATCTCCGCCATCGTTGCGCGGCTGACCCGCATCCTTGCCAAACGGGTACTTCGCCAGGACTATATCGTCGCCTCGCGAACATCGGGAACCTCTTGGGCGGGCGTCGTCCTTCGCCACGTGCTTCCCAATATCTGGCCGACGCTCTCGGTCAATTTCGCTTTGCAGTTCGGCCTTGCCGTCATCGCCGAGGCGTCGCTCTCCTATCTCGGCCTCGGCGCACCGCCGCCAAACGCTTCCTGGGGACGGCTGCTGCAGGAAGCGCAGGGGACCGTCTATACGGCGCCGATCGGCGCGATCGCTCCCGGCATCGCACTGGTCGCCCTTGTCATCGGCATGAACCTTCTCGCCGACGGCCTGCGCGACATCGCCGATCCGACACGCGCGAGATCGCGATGACAGCGCTTCTCAACATCCAGGGCCTCAACATTCGCACCGGCGACAAGCCGCTGGTATCCGATCTCTCCTTCTCGATCCGATCCGGCGAGCGCATCGGCCTGATCGGCGAGTCCGGTTCCGGCAAGTCGATGACCGCCATGGCAGCGACCGGCCTGCTGCCCCCGTCGATCAGCGTCACCGGCTCGATCGAGCTTGACAGCCAGCAGGTGGTCGGCGCCACCGACAGGGTCATGAACCGTCTGCGCGGCGCTGCCGCCGCCGTCGTCTTTCAGGAGCCGCTGACAGCACTCGACCCGCTGATGAAGATCGGCCGGCAGATCGCCGAACCGGTTCGCCGCCGACTGGAGCTGGAGAGCGGCAAGGCATCGAAGGATGCCGTCAGCCGTGAAGTCCGCGACCTCATCGACAAGGTGACGCTGCCGCAGCCGGAACGCATCATCAACTCCTATCCGCACGAAGTGTCGGGCGGCCAGCGCCAGCGCGTCGCCATCGCCATGGCGCTCGCCTGCCGCCCGAAGCTCTTGATTGCCGACG
Source organism: Ensifer sp. 22460 (assembly GCF_052044935.1). Taxonomy (NCBI): domain Bacteria; kingdom Pseudomonadati; phylum Pseudomonadota; class Alphaproteobacteria; order Hyphomicrobiales; family Rhizobiaceae; genus Ensifer; species Ensifer sp. 22460. The sequence goes on along the minus strand of NZ_JBQENZ010000023.1, from coordinate 16,347 downwards.
AGCCGACGACCGCGCTCGACGTCACGACGCAGGCAGAAATCCTCAAGCTACTGGACCAGTTGGTGCGCGAGACCGGCATGGCGCTTTTGTTCATCAGCCACGACCTGCCCGTCGTTGCCCAGGTGGTGGAACGCGTGATCGTGCTGAAGAACGGCGTTGCTGTCGAGGAAGGGCCCGTCAAGACGGTCTTCGGCAACCCGCAAGACGACTACACCAAAACCCTAGTTGAGGCCGCCCGCCTGTTCGACGAAGCGCTCGGGGCAACCGGATCATGATGCTCGATCTTCAAAACGTCAGCTTCGGCTATTCCCGGGAGCAGACCACGCTCAACGACGTCTCGCTGTCTGTCCGCGCCGGTGTCAGCGTCGGCCTCGTCGGCGAATCCGGCTCCGGCAAGACGACGCTTCTGCGGCTGATGCTCGGGCTCATTCGCCCGACCAGCGGCATCATCCGCTTCGGCGAGGAGAGCCTCGATACTGGCAACAGTGCCTTCATGCAGCGCTATCGACGCGCGGTGCAGCCGGTCTTCCAGGATCCCTATTCGTCCCTCGACCCGCGCCAGCGGGTGATCGACATCATCGGCGAGCCGCTCAGGTCGTTGCGGATCCCGGGCGATCGCACGCAGACGGTCGCCGAAGCGCTCGAAGCGGTAGGCCTGCCGCTTGACGCGATGCGCCGCTATCCGCACGAATTCTCGGGCGGCCAGCGCCAGCGCATCGCTATTGCCCGTGCGATCGTCGCCCGTCCGCAGATCGTGCTCGCCGACGAAGCGGTCAGTGCGCTCGATCTTTCGACCCGCATCCGCATCGTCGAGCTCTTTAAGACGCTTTCGGAAAAGCTGACGCTGGTGTTCGTCTCCCACGATCTCGGCGTCGTCGCAGCACTTTGTGAGGAAATGGTCATCCTGGAGCGCGGCAAAGTGGTCGAAAGCGGCAAGACCCGCGACATTTTGGCTGCACCCAAGCACCCCTATACGCAGCGGCTGCTTGCCAGCATTCCGCGCATGCCGGCCTGACAAGGGATTGAACGAAGTTCGTGGGTTCAGACGAATCCGCCTTTATCCCCAAGGACTTGGTGATTCGTGGCCGCATTGATCCAGGACAACCCCTGAGACGCACATCTTGAGCATAGTGCCGCCGGCCGCAGATACCCTGTGGCCGAACGCCCTGACCGGCGATGTTCAATTTCTTCTGGGGGTCCGGAAATCATGCCTACTCGCGCCATCTTGCCATCTGCCGTCTTCTTTGCCGTACTCGCGGCGCCGCTCGCGATCGCGACGGCGGCAGATCTCTCCGAGCCGAGCGCGGTCGCGGCACCGGAAATGCCCCTCGCCAGCGAGCCCGGCCCATGGATGATCCGTGCCCGCGCGCTGGCCGTCCTGCCCGACGACAAAGCCTCGCTCTCCCTGAACGGCGCAGCACTTGACGGCGAAAAGGTCGGCGTCAGCAATTCCGTCGTGCCGGAACTGGACATCACCTACTTCTTCACCGACAACATCGCGGCTGAACTGGTCCTCGGCACGACGCCGCACACGGCGCGCGGCAGCGGCTCGATCGCCGGCCTCGGCGAAATCGGTAAGGCATGGCTTCTGCCGCCGACGCTGACATTGCAGTACCACTTCAATGTCACCGACGAGATCAAGCCCTATGTCGGCGCCGGCGTGAACTACACGGTGTTCTACAACGAGAAGCCCCGCGGTGATTTCTCGAGCTTCAACATGAAGAACACCTTCGGCGTGGCGCTGCAGGCGGGCGTCGACATCAAGCTCGACGACCATTGGGGTCTGAACTTCGACGTCAAGAAGTTGTTCCTTGAGCCTGAGGTCAACGCAACGCTGCCTGGCGCCGGCGCGGTCAGCGGCAAGGTCAAGCTCGACCCGTGGCTGATCGGCACCGGTATCAGCTACCGGTTCTGATCCACCTCGCATCGATCCATCGAGACCGTTTGCGGCGCCTTTCACGGCGCCGCAATTGTAACAGTTGGAGCTCAGAGGTGATGGGCGGTGACCGCCCGCGCGAGTTCACCCGACAACTGCCTGCTGCTGGCATGGGATATGTCGCCCAGTGACAGCATGCCGACCATGCGCTTGTCCTCGTCGATTACAGGCAGACGCCGGACCTGTTTCGCTTCCATCAGGTGGACGGCGTGTTCGATCGTCTCACCGGTGCGGCAGTAAACAATATCCCTGGTCATCAAGTCGCGTGCCGTCATCGAAGCGGGATCGCGCCCATTGGCAAAGGCACGCAAGGCGATGTCGCGATCCGTGACCATGCCGATCAGGCGGTCGTTTTCGCCGACGGGCAAGGCGCCGATGTCCTCATCCCGCATGATGCGCGCGATCGTCTTGATATCTGTTTCGGGAGAGATCCAGCGAGCGCCGGGATGCATGGCTTCCGATATTCTCATCGTATCCTCCTGTGCTTGAAAGCGGCGGAGAATAAGCTGACATCGTGGCCATTCATTGATCCACTGGCGACAGACGATTTCTATTGCAGCTCGAGAAGGAAATAGGTCGTCGGACCGGAGGGAACGTCGTTTGAGAGACGGAAGGCCACCGCGCCCTTCCCCTTCAAGACGGGCGCATGCGCAGTCCCATCGAGACCAACAGGCGAAACGCTCCAGCTCGGAACGCTTCGATCCATCGAAATGTCCACATAGCCTTCCCGGATCAGGACAGGCAAACGCCCGAAATCCTCGATCACCTTCTCTTCGGTGTCGCGAAATGTCATGCCGGTGTTCTGCGCATCGGTCGCAAAGATCAAGAGGAAGCGGCGGCTCTTGCTCAGAGATGCTTCGCCATCGAGCGCCGAGACGGCGACGAGCCCATTGCCATCGGCCCCTTCGATGCGCAGGACGCCGAGATCGATAGGCGCCCGCAACGACGAGAAGGCTGCGGCTTCGGTTGCGGTCGTTGCAACGCGCAATTGCCCGGCAAAGCGGTTCAGCACGATCTCGCCTGTGCTGCTCTGATAGATGCCGGCATCGATATTCGTGCCATTGTCCCGCGGAAGCGCGCCGCCTTGGCGCAGGCTTTCGAGGAGCGCTTCGCTGCTTTGCTGGCGTGGTTGCAGTACGGCCGGTGTTTTGCCGAGATCCTTTCCATCCTCAAGTCCAATCCGCCCGATGAGTGCAAGATCCGTCAGATGCTCCGGTTCCCGCGCCTGCATGTCGTCGGAGAGATCCTCTTCACCACGCACGGCAAACGGAACGGTTACGTCCGATGTCGCAACGTCCCCGCGGCGGTAAAGCAGCGCTGCCAGCGTCTCGCCGGCTCGCGCAACAGGATCGAGCGCGATCGCATAGGGAAGCATTGCCTTCTTGTGTGCGAAGGGCTCGCCATAGGTAAGAACGATCGGGCCGTGACCATGGCGGCAAAGCGCGTCCCAACCTTGCAGTGCCGCATAGGCCGGCATCGCCAGCCCCGCCTCGTAGCGGTAGCGGTTCCAGAAGAGATGATCGTACTCGCTGACCACGAAGGGCCTGCCGAGCCAGCGCGCTGCGGCGATCATCCGGATATAGTTCACCCCGTCGGCAATCGAGCTCGCCTGGGTGGTTTTGCTGCCCGGCGCGTAGCCGCTGACCCAGTCGTGATAGGTATTCATGGTCACGGCTTCGAGGTCGCGTCGGCTGAGCGACGCCTGGACCGTCGGCCAATTGTTGTAGTTGCTGATCAGGCCGCGGTAGCCAAGCCCGCGCAGCACCTCGCTCATACGTGCAGTTGTGGCCCGTTCCGTCTCGATGAAGAAAGCCTGCAGTTCCCGCAGACGCGCGCTGTCGCCGTAGCGGTCTGCGGGAAGCTCGACCGATCTCGCCTCGATCATCTCATCGGAGCGAAGATCGGGCCAAGCCTTGGCCAAAGCTTCGGTGGAACCATAGCGTTTCGCCAGCCAGTTGTTGAACGGCTTGGCGAGCAACGGATCGTAAGGCGCTTTTCCCGGCCGATCGTGCACGACAGTGTCGAACTCCATCCCGTTCTCGTTGGCGAGAATGACGACAGCCAGGGCATCGTCGCGGATGGGCGCGACGCCCGTATAGGGGTTCACGCGCGCAAGGATCGTTTCCTGCATGCGCTTCCAGTGCTCGAACGCCCGGTCATCCACAAACAGGTCGAGCTTGAGGTTTCCTCCATTGTCCCAACGGTCGTCAAAGCCGCCATAGACGCCGCGCGGCGACGAGAGGCCGTCAATCATCCAGTAGATGCCGTTGCGCTTCAGCGCCGCCAGCAGATAGTGAATGCGGTCAAGTGTCTCGGGGTCGTAGTCGAAATCCCGGTCACGGCCGAACATCAGGCTTGCATCGACGAAATGCAGTCGAGAGAGATTGTAGCCATGCATCGCCAACTGCCGGGCGTAGCGGTCGGCCGTTTCGTGATCGGGGAATCCTCCAGAAGCCGGGCTCCAGGCAAGCGAAGCGCAGAGCATCCTTTCAGGTTTTTCGGGTGAGCTCGCGAACGCGAGCCGGCCATTGGCGCCTGCGACCATGCGACGATCCGCATCGATCGTCCCGTTCGGCAGGAAAGACGAGAAGTCGAGCGGACTGCCTGTCCGCAGTTCGAGCGAGACTTCGCGCACCGGAAGCCACTGATCGGATGCGCGCATGGGCGAACCGAATGCGAGAAGCATTGCCGCAACAGCGAACAGCCGACGCCCCATCACGCCGGGGCTCCGAGCAGCTTGCTCTCGATCGGCGCATCGGGCTTCCGGCGCGCCCGGAAGAAGCCGACCGGCAGGGCGGCCGCATGGAAGAACCAGGCGACGACGGTGTAGAGCCCCATGCTGATGCCTCCCTTGCGCAGGCTCATGAGCCCGACGACGCCGGCGAGGATCGCAAGGACCACGCCGAGCGCGAGCGCCCTGTTGGGCATGAAAAGCAGCATGCCGAGCGAAACCGCCCACCAGAGATAGACCAGCGCCCAGAGCTTGAGCTCCGGCAGCTCCCTGATGAGCTGCAGGAAATAGGGCCGGCCAAGCGATGCGCGCAGCAGCTCGCCAATGCCGAACAGATATTTGCTCTTCCAACGGCGGACGAGCAGCCGGTAGGAATTGTCCGTGTGGCCAAAATGCTGGACGAAGCGACGGTCGAGACGATGCAGCTTCCAGCCGGCACTGCGCAGCCGGATACCGAGGTCGAACTCCTCGTAGCCATGGAGATTGCGATCGGAGAGATAACCGACCGCCTGGATCGCCGAGCGGCGATACAGGCCGCCGCCGTTCATGCGGTCGATTGCGCCGATGCGGTTCTCCGGCGCATTGCGCGTGACCCGCCGGGCGAATTCGAGGTTGGAGGTCAGCATCTCCTGCACATGACCGGTGACGCCGCCGACCTTAGGATTGTCGGCCAGGAACGCCTCGGCAACCTCAAGGAAATCGCTGTCCAGAAGCATGTCGCCATCGAGCAGGCAGACGTGGTCGTGGCGGGAATACTGGAAACCGAGCTGCGGACCGATCCCGCAACTTGGAAGCGCCGGCGGGCTGATCTGGGCGATGACGACCGGATAGAGGGAGGCAATCTCTATGGTTCTATCGGAGGAACCGCTATCGGCGACGATGACCTCACCGCCGACCGTCTTGAGCGCGACAAGCGCACTCTCGATGTTCGCGGCGATGCGCTTTTCTTCGTTCAGCGTCTTGATGATGACGGATACTGCCACGCATTCCCCCCATATCAGCAGCGCGTCGACAACCGCGCCTAAGTCGCCGGCGATCTTACCCGCGATATTTTGCGTTTTGGTTTACCGCCCCAGCAAGCGCAGAAATGGCAACCGATAGCGAAAGAGGAACCAGCCGCCGAAGACGCCGCAGGCACCACCGAGAAGCTTGACGGAGACATCCGCCGCCCGCGCATGGCGATCCGCCGAAATCATCTGCAAAAGTTCGAAGCCGATCGCGGCGGCAAGCACGAGAACCAAGACACGCACGAGGTGCTTCGGATAGGCGATCGCGAACAGCAGCCCCAGCAGGCCGAAAGCGCCGAACCGCTCGAGATGGACGAGATGCCCGATGCGGGGACGCAATTCGAGGGGAGACATCGTCGAATAGGCGATCACGGCAAAAAGGAGCCATGCGAAAAGGCCGGCGGCGCGTTTGAGGTTCATTGTCAGCTTGTCTTCCAGGCGGCGTGCAAGGCACGGCAATCGTCGAACGGACCACGACAGCGACCGCCTGCCCATCCAAACGTGCAAGGCGCGCTGTCGTACTTGATTGGCGAAGACACGGGCAGACGCGAACGTCGGCCTATTTCGCCAGCAATGCGCTATACACCGAAGCAGTCTTTTGCGCCACGTTTGTCCAACTGTAGGTAGCTTCCGCGTGGGCCGCGCGCTCCCGCACGTCGTCATCGCTGAGTGGCGCAGCAAGCTTTGCGGTGATGCCGGCTGCAAGCGCATCGATATCGCCCAGCGGAAAGTACTCGTCGGGCGCAAGGTCCAGTTCCCGGTTGGGAATGATATCGCTTGCCAGCAAGGGCAGGCCGTAGGCCATCGCCTCCAGCAGCGCGATCGGCATGCCCTCATGGCTTGAAGGCAGCACGAACAGGGCGGCATTGGCGAAGAGTTCTGCCAGTCTATCGCCGGACTGGAATCCGGTAAGCACCACCCCCGGCACCTCGGAGGCGAGGGTTCTCATCTCTCGGACATAGGGCGTCTCGAACTCCGCGTCGCCGACGATGACGAGCCGGACATCCGTCAGCCTACATTTCGCGAAGGCCCTGATGAGATCGAGCTGCCGCTTCTCCGGAACCAATCGTGCGGCGAGCAGGATGTAGCGTCGCGGCGCCAGGCCAAATTCACGCAGGATACCGGCGTTGCCGGAGGGCAGCGTAATCGCGACACCATTTGGGACCAGCGTCATCGACACATGGTGGCGCGCGCGCATGGTTTGGACGATATCCTGCGATATCGCCACGCGCCCGTTCGAGAACCGCATGCCGAAGAACTCGCCGAGCTTGAGCGTGCGCCTGGCAAAGGCGCCCCACTTCTGCCGGTCGTAGTCGTAGCCATGATGGGTGACGACAACCTTCAGTCCGAAAACGCGTGCAAGCGGCGTCATCAATGCCGGGCCGATGGCGTGGATATGCAATACGTCCGGCCGCCGCCAGGCGGCAAGACATACGCCGAGGAACGTGTGAACCAGCGCCTCCAGCGCCATGCGGCGCGGCGACCAGAGAGGGATGACCTCGACCCCGTTCCAGGCGTAGCAGTCGCTTTCCTGAAGATAGCGCCGACGCCCGACGACCTCGACATCCCAGCCGTAGCCCAGGAGTTTGCTGGCGAGCATTTCAACGTGTTTCTCGACACCGCCTTGGACGTTCGGAATACCGCGCAAGCCCAGCATCATCACGCGCTTGCGCTCGCCTCTGGCGGCAACAGCGCCACTCTGGACGGCCGCAGCCCGCTGCCTCCCAGACAGAGCCGCGCCGCGCCGGGGCATCTGCGCCCGTCCCTCGGACAGCCCGGATTGTGCCATCTCCTGTGCAATCACCGGCTGCTGGCGGTGACTTCGCGAGACATCAGAGTTACTGCTCATGCGTCGCCTCGAAAGTTGTCCGTACCGCATTTCACGGCAAAATACTTATCAACCAAGTAAATATTTCATTGACCACTTATATAACTGACCAGAAACCGTACGGCGAGCCCACTTTACTACAAATTGCGCGCGACGGTTAACGGCGCCGGCCCTCCCCCGCCCCGAGCGATGCATAGAGGTCCAGGGTTCTGTCGCGATAGGCGGCAGCCGAGAATTCACTGGCGACCCAGCGCCGGCCCGATGCCCCCCTGGCCGCACGTTCGGAGGAAGGCAGCGCCGCCATCCCCGTCAGTGCGCGCGCGAGATCGTCAGCATCACCGGGTTTTGCCGTCATCCCGGTCTCACCTTCCCGGATCATTTCGGGAATACCGCCGATCGATGCGCCGATGACGGGTCGTCCCAACGCATAGGCTTCAAGCACGCTGATCGGTGCGTTCTCGTACCATTCAGACGGCAGGACCAGGGCGCGTGCTTCCCCAATCAGACGGTGCAGGGCCTGACCCGAGAGATAACCGGCGAATGTGACATCGGCCCCCGTCTGCTCGACGAGCGCGCGAAGCATCGCTTCCTCGGGCCCGGTTCCGGCAATCACCAGGCGCTGGCGCGACGATGCCGCCGCTCGTATCAACGTCTCCAACCCCTTCTCCGGCGCCAGACGTCCGGCGAAGACGAAATAGTCGCCCTCTGTCCATTGGTCGGAATAGTCCTCGACGTCGACGAAGTTCGGAATGTGGACCATGCGCTCACGCGGCCATCCCCACTCGACCAGCTTGCCGACATAGAACTTGCTTGGCACGACGATGCGGTCCACCTGGTTGCGGTAGAGACCGAGAGCGCGGTGCACCAGGGTTTCCGCAAGCACCACCGCGCTCAGCGTCACCTCTCCCTTGATGCAGCGGTGGCGCAACACGTTGTAGACGTGCCCGCCGCGACAGTCCTCGCAGACGGCGCCTTCGCGCAGCATCTTGTAGGAGGGACAGGCAAGCTTCAGATCGTGCGCCGTCATGACGACGGGGATGCCGGCTTGCTTCAGCGTCGAGAAGATCGCTGGCGACAGATGATGGTAAACATTGTGCGCATGGGCGATCGAGGGCCGGGCACTCCGGATCAGCCGGTCGATGTTGCGCTGCGCCTCGCGCGAATAGATCACGCTCGCCGCCTGCACGACCTTGCGCAGCAGATTGGTGCGCCGGCCGTATTCGATCTCGGAGACGAAATAGTCGGACCATGGCGAAGGCTCATTGTCCTCATGCTCCATGGCAAAGGGCACCACGTCCCAGCCGATGTCGCCGAACATCTTCATATGGTCGAAGAAAACCGCTTCGGCGCCGCCGCGGCGATAGAAGTAGTTATTGATGGCGAGCAGCCTGTTGTTGCCGTTTCGTTGGCCAGACATGGCGCTCTCCTACCAGCCAAGCCTGTCGAGCACCCGCTCGACGGGCAGGACCACGCATCCCTTCCCGACCGCGTATTCGACGAGGCGTTCGAAGGTCTCCGGCGTGCAGCCATAGGGCGTCGGACGCGCGGCGATGTCGTGGGTAAAAAACACGAGCCAGCCGGGGCGGGCGACCACATCGTCGATCCAACCACTCAGTGCGCGCGCATCCGCTTCCGGCTGACGGATCTCCACTGCCTTGAGCATCAACGGGTCGACGGTGGTGCGATTGATGCTTTCGCCAGCGGCGCGGCAGGTGCGGTAACGCCGCCCCAGTTCCCGGCGCGACAGCGGCCAGGCGGCATTGTAGGGAAAGGCGAAATTCGTCGCTACCGACCCGACACCGCTGCGCTTCAGATAATCGGCATTGCGGTCGAGATCCCGAGCAAGACCAGCAGCACCCAGGCGCCTGATCTTGCTATGTGAAAAGGTATGGCAGCCGACTTCGTGGCCGCGGTCGGCCAGATCGGCGCATCCCTCCGCTGAGATCAGAGTGCGATCAACCTCGACGCGATCGGCCAATCCGCCAGCGATGTAGAATGTCCCCCGTGCACCGTGGCGTTCGAGGATCGCAGCCCCATTATGAAGCGCAGTATCCGGCACGTCATCGAAGGTGAAGGAAACGAGCGGCACATCGGTCACAACGTCGCGCGGCTTGGCCGCGAAGCGCCAGATCAACCGGTTGGCGACGCGATCGACAAGGCCGTCGACGGTTTGCAGGAGATCAGGCATAGACGGCTCCGGATTTAACCTGCTGCGGGGCCACCGAAAGAACCGCGCGCGATTGTAGGTGCAGGCCGTAAAGGGAAAAGAGGAAGGTGAACCATAAGAGGTTGCCGCCCTCGAAAAACAGGCTCTCGAGGCCGGCATTGAAGATCGTGTAGAGCCAGACGCGGATGTAAAGCCGGGTCAGATGCGAATGCTCCACGGCCGGTGCCAGGCGCGCGATGTTGCGGAGAGGCAGAACCAAAAGCCAGATCACCGTCAGCAACAATCCGGGAAAACCCGTCGTTAGGGCGATGTCGAGATAGGAGTTGTGACCATTTGCGGCCGCCACAGCCCAGGTCTCGATCGAGCCACCGCTGTTGACCAGTTCCGACGTCTGCCAGAAAGCCTTGAAGCCGTAGCCGGTGATCGGTTGTTCGGCGAGCGCCGTGAAGGCGAAGCGCCAGATATCGGCGCGGTTGGTAAAGGTCGCATCGATGCCAAGCTCGGTGACGAAGTCGCTGAGTGGCTTGAACACCGCGGAGCCGACGGCGAAGAGATTGAACAGACCGACCCCGCCGATAACGATCGGGATACGCAGGTAGCGCAACCGCTCGAAAACCCAGGCAAGCAGCACAATCGCCGGCAGCATGGCGGTCGAAGTCTTGCCGCCCGTGTGGAGCAGGAAGTTGAACGATAGAACGACGATAACCAGCCCGGCCAGTCGTGACCAGACGTTCATGACGAAAAGGCCAAAGAAGGCGGCAATCACCATGGCCGCCGCAGCGCTGTTCTTGTGGGGGAAATGACCACGCCAAAGGCCGGCGTTCATCGGTTCGCGCAGTTCGGAGGCCTGGTGGATTGCAAGCGTCGGCTTGAAGAGAATCCCGTAATAGGCGACCGACAGCATGAACAGGGTGCCGATACCGAGCATCTTGGCGAAATGTCGCTCCGAAGCCGGCAGCAGCAGGTAAATGCTCGCGTTGATCGTCACCATGACGGCGAGCACGGTCCCCTTGATGCCAAACATCGGATAGGCCGATATGGCCGAGACGAACAGGAACCAGATGTAGAGCACGGCCAACAATGGCCGCGGCTGTAGGATGATGCGCCGCATCGGATGCGCCAGCCCATAGGCGAACATGCCCGCAAAGAGTGCAAGCGATACGATCTGGTTCAAGCGATTGGAATTGCCGGCCGAAGGATCCAACACCGCCGCCCCGGTTAGATCGATAAAGGGCGTGGTTGTTATCCAGAAAAACAGGAACGTCGCCATGAAGAGCACGGTTCCTATACGGATGCGGAGCAGGTCCGCCGGGCTCTCCTCACGATAGACGGCGCTCGTCATGCCGTCCCCTCTCTCAGGCCACTGCGGGCCGGCGTCCGCGCAGGAAACGCCAGAGCCCCAGCGTTAGGGCCAGGCCGATACCAAGTGCGAGACCGAAAATCGCGCCGCCCGCGAGCAGGATCAATGTCCGCGGCGGCCAGCTCCGCGCATTCGGCGGCAAAGCGCGCGAGATGACGCGGACATTGGTCGTGTCGATCTGCTGGCGCTCGGTGATCTGCTGGGCGCGCGCCAGGTGGGTCTCGTAGATGGTGGCCTTGGCGCGGGCATCTCTCTCGAGATCCCGAAGTTGCACCTGAGCCTCGTTGTCGGAAAATACATTCGACTTCTCGTCGCTCGCCTTGGCCCGCAAGGCGGCAAATGCCTGCTGCTCACGATCCGTATCTGCCTTGGCGCGATCGAGGATCCGGCGCGCTTCGTCGGTCATTGCCCCTTCCAGCGTCGCGCGCTCGGAGCGGGCATTGACGAGACGCGGATGGCGCTCACCATAGGTGCGCTGCATCGAGGCGATCTGCTGTTGCAGCACGTTATATTGCTCGCGCAGGTTCGTCATGTTGACGGATTCGAACTCCGAGGCGCTCGCGGTTCGGCCCTGAGCGATGGCATCGTTCATCTGCCGGTAGCGCGTATCCGCCTGGATGAAGCGCTGCTGGGCGTCGAGAACCTGGGTATTGAGTTCGTTCGAAAGCTGATTGCTGACGAGCTGGCCGTCGTTGGTCGACTGCAGACCATTCTTGCGGCGGAAATCCTCGACGGCGCGTTCAGCCTCGGTGACATTGTGGCGCAATTCGTCGAGGCGCGCATTGAGGTTCTGGGCAACACGGCCAGCGCTCTCGGCGGCAGATTGAAACAGCTCCTGCTCAAAGGCCGCGACGATCGCGTTGGACAGCGTCACCGCCTTCGCCGCCTCTTCGCTCCACACCTTCATCACCACGACGAAGGAACGCTCCTCGCGCCGGGCTTCGACGCGCTCCGACAGCGCCCGCATCGCGGCAAGCGCATTTCCTGCCTGCTGCTCCGCCTTCGTCGAAAAGAGGCTCTTCAGTGAATCGAAGGCCGAGGGCTTCACGAACTCCGGATCCTCGGCAAGGCGCAACTGGTCGATCACGCGCGACAGCACGTTGCGCGATGTGAGAATGCGAAGCTTGCTTTCGACTTCCAGCAACTGCGCATCGCGCTGCGGGTTGGAGGTGAAAACGTCGTCGCTGACGACATTCAGGTTGGAGGGGTCGACAACGATGTCGGTGTAGACATTGTAGCGCGGCGTCGCCGTCATCGCATAGGCAAGCGCGGCGGCCACACAGAGCATCACTGCGACGACGACCCAGAGGAGCCCGTCGCGCAGCCAGCCGATGATATCATCGACGCCGACGTTGCCGAGGTCGTTCAATCCGGGGAGATACCTGTCGCGACGCACCGGTGGGGGTGACACAGCCGCCTTGACCTGGCGCCTTGGGACTTCCGAGGGCTCGTCGGGTTGCAACCGCGAATTTGCGAGCTTCTCGGCCACCTGCTCCGCTTCCGGCAAGTCAGACGACAGCAGATCGAGCAACGACCCTCTCGCGGCCGGTGCACGCTGATCGTGCGCCGGCTGGCTGGGCCCCCGTTTTTCGGCCTCGTCCGGCCTGTACATAAGCATCCCTCACGCACGCCCATCAAGACGCGAAGATCGTGACCCCGCGAGCCGCCTTCTATCGCAGAATTAAGGTTCTAGGGTGAATATTCCGTTAAACGGCAGGGATTGCCACTTAACGCACGGCGTCAGAAGTCGGTCAGCAACCGGCTCCAGCTCTCGGACGCCAGTCCGCCGACATAGATATCGTTGCGCTGGGCGGCATCCTTGAGATCCGCGTGCCGGGTCACCATGCAGAAGTAGCCGCGATGATGGAAGGAGAGCCATCTCTGGCGAGAGATCGCGTTCATCAGGAAAGGCTGCGCGCTGCCGGTGGCAAGCGCGTAGCCCTCCGCATCAAGCGAATGGAACATTTGCGCGGTGACGTCGAACTCACGGCCGGCCTCGCAGACGATGTTGAGCACCGTCGCCGTCTCACCGGCCTTGCCGAAATAGAGATAGGCGCCGATCACGCGCCCGCGCTCATCCACGATCTCCCGGCTCAGGAGTTCACCCAGCGTGTTGTTCAAACCGGCGACGGCCGTCAGCCAGTCGAATTCACTGCGGGACCAGACGGGTCTGACCGCAAAGCGCTTAAGCATCGGCTCGGCGCACTCGACAAAAGCCGCGAGGTCGATGGCACGCGTTGTGCAACCGGCTGCGGCATCCGGCTTCGTCCTGGGGCGACGGCGGCGCAAAATTCGATCGGCGACCGTGAGTGGGCCGATGACAACGCGCGATCGAAGGAGCGGCGCCTGTCGGCCAATCGTCAGAGCCCAGGCTTTGAGCGGCCGAAAGGAACGGCGCCAATCGAGGCTCTGTATCGGAAGTACGACGCCCCCGCCTGCCACCCAGTGGTCCGCACTGACCGGCGACGAATTGTCCGAGAAGCACATATCCTGTTTGGCGGCGCGCATGGCGCGGGCAAGGCAGGCTGCGCCGACTGCACCGGCCTTGCCTTCGGACATGAAGGCGCAAAGCAGTTTCGCTACCGTATGTCGGCCATTGACCGTGAACTCCATCGGCAGCGCCAGTATGGCGCTGCCGATGCCGCCGGTCCCATCGTCATAGACGATGCTACCGTTTTCCGGGGAATAAAGCGGGCTGCCGAAGAAGGTGGTCTCGAGATACCGCTGAAGCTCTTCGCTCGCCGCCGGTTGGCGCTTGCGAAAGATCCGGGTGAACATGCTGCTGACGACGGGAATATCCCGCGGCTCCATGGCCCGGACGTTGCCCAGGCGCGGCACTTCCCGGCCGAGCGGCCTTGCTGCCTGGATGTTTTCGGCCTCAAGCTTCATGGGCCATCCTCGTCGCCAGAGACGCGCCGCCAGCGGCCTGCTCCCGATCATTCCGCACGAAGCGCAAGAAGACGGTCCAGGACACGAAGACCATCGCAATTTCGATGACATAGAAGGAGACGAACGTTCCGGTCGGCGGCGCATACCAGGTGGCCCAGGCCGTAAGCGCGGCGCCGAGCACGCTGCCGAGGCCCATGACCGAGGCGCGCGCCGGATGGTGACCCGATGCGCCGAGCGCCTCCATTGCAACCGTCCACATGGCAAGCGGCACCACGACCCAGCAGAGGATGCGGACGAAGGAAACGAGCGACACGTAATCCTTGCCGAAAAGATAAGGCAGGACTGGCGCGAGTACAAAGACCGCAATAGCGGCGGCGATACTGATCAACGTGGCGGCAATTAGCACCTTGCGCACACGTTCGAACGCATGGTGCAGCCCGGTTGCAGTCGCTTTCGCGGAGCCGGGATAGATCAACCGGTTCAGCGCTTCGACCGACAGATAGCTGCTCTCCAGCATACGCCGCGCGACACTGTAGCTCGACATGACCTCGGCAGTCGCCACCAGGCTCAAAACCAAGAGGTCAGCATTCTGCCTGACGGCACGCAGGATGAACGGGATGCTGAAATAGAGCCCCAGCGGCAGCTCTTCACGGACGATGCCATAGGTCGGACGCCCCAGCACCTTGACGGCACGTAAGCAACCGACAGCCACGAGCACATGACAGATGAACTGCCACACCGCCCAGGAGGCGACCGTCGCAACTCCGAACGCGATACAGGCGAGCGCGGCAGCAATGGTGCGCGCCACGGCAAAGCCGACGACGACCTTGTTTGCCGAGGCAAAATTCGAATGCGCGAGGAAGATCTGCTCCGCCAGCACGATGATGCGAACGAAGACGATGTTGGTGATGAGCATAAGCGTGATCAACGCGACATTGGTCGCGGGATCCGGTGACAACGTGAAGAAGAATGGCAGGACGGCAGCGCCAAGCAGAACCAGGATCACGCCGCTCACGGCGGTCAGCAGAATATTGTGCCCGAGCATGCGCGCGTACATGCTGCGATCGCGCGCCACGCGGCGCACCAGGCACTCCATCGCGCCAAGACCGCACAGGTGCACTGCGATGTTGGCGACAGCGGTAATTGCGACGAAAATGCTGAACTCATGCACGCCGAGCCAGCGCGCCAGGATAGCAAACGTCAGAAGCTGGGCGGCGGACCCGATGACGAGGCTACCGCCGGATGCAGCATAGGACATGATCATCGAGAGGAACGGTCTGTGCGCGCGTTCCTTCACACCTTCCGAAGCCATTCCGATCTGCCTTTGACACCAACCAGCCGTTCATTGCGCAAAAGCGCACTCAATGACAGCGAGCAATCGCCTTTGATCGCTGCGCAAGGTAGCAGGTAGAGATGATTGCGCGGTTAACACATGCGCCGCAATTGCATTTGAGCTTCATTTACCCGATTACAATAGTCTGCAGCACTGCGCGTTTACAGATTTATCCAGGAACAATTCGACCGAGGACATGAGGGGGTGACCGTGCCGCACAACGACAATCATATCCGTCTGCATCGCTTCATGGGCGTGGAGCTTGAACTGGCACCCGACGTTCTCGTCCCGCGCGAGGAAACGGAGCTCCTCGGAAGAAAAGCCGTGTCGATCCTCGCGGATGGCCCTTCGGCACCGACCGTCATCGACATGTGCTGCGGCTCTGGAAATCTCGCACTCGGTATCGCCAACGATGTCCCGTCTGCCCGCGTCTGGGGCGCCGACCTCACGGACAGCACCGTTGCGCTGGCGCGCCGCAACGTCGACCGGCTCGAGACCGGCGCACGCGTTTCCATCCGGCAGGGGGATCTCTTCGCCGCCTTCGAAGGCGATAATCTCGAAGGCGCGGTCGATATGATCGTTTGCAATCCGCCTTACATCTCGACCGGACGGCTGGAGGGAGACCGGGCGCACCTGCTTGAAAGCGAGCCGCGCGAAGCCTTTGATGGCGGCCCCTACGGCATATCCATTCACCAGCGCCTGATCCGCGACGCCGTGGCCTTTCTGAAGCCGGGTGGCTGGCTGCTCTTCGAGTTTGGCGAGGGCCAGGATCGACAGGCGGCCGCCCTCCTATCGCGCATCAAGACCTATGAGCCTGTGACGTTCGCAACCGACCGCGACGGCAAGCCGCGCGTCGCA
This sequence comes from Ensifer sp. 22460, assembly GCF_052044935.1. NCBI lineage: Bacteria > Pseudomonadati > Pseudomonadota > Alphaproteobacteria > Hyphomicrobiales > Rhizobiaceae > Ensifer > Ensifer sp. 22460. The sequence goes on along the minus strand of NZ_JBQENZ010000023.1, from coordinate 238 downwards.
ATCGTCAGGAAAATCGACGACCGGGACGGAAGCTTACCCAAATGAGCGAAATCCGTTCGCTTGAACGCGCGGACATCCCAGCGATCGCAGGCATGTTCCAGCGGGTGTTCCGCAACGACCAGAGCACGCCGCCGTCGGCACTTGCCGGTTACATGCAGCAGCTTTACCTCGATGCGCCCGGCTGCGATCCGCAGATACGCCCGCTCGTGCACGTGAACGACAAGGGCATCATTTCCGG
>NZ_JBQENZ010000022.1:0-143509 GCF_052044935.1 Ensifer sp. 22460 | reverse complement strand
GCGAAGCCTTGCGCATAGGCGCCGATCTTGGCGGCCAGCAGCGCGCTTTCGAGATCCCTGATGAAGGCTGCCTTGTCGGCCACCTTGAAGTCGCCGACCTCAGGCAGCCCGAGGATCTTTTCGGCCGCTTCGCGTTCGTCCTTCATCGCGGAGATGCTGCGCGCGGCCACCGCCGCCTCAATGCCGGTTGCCGGCACGCCCATGTTCTGCGCCTCGATCACCGACCACTTGCCGGTGCCCTTCTGGCCGGCCTTGTCGAGGATCAAATCGACGATCGGCTTGCCGGTCAGAGGATCGGCCGCCTTCAGCACCTTCTCGGTGATCTCGATCAGGTAGGAGTTGAGGCGGCCCTTGTTCCAGGTGCCGAAGACCTCGCCGATTTCGGTCGCCGACATCTTCAGGCCGTCGCGCAGGATGCCGTAGATTTCGGCGATCATCTGCATGTCGGCATATTCGATGCCGTTGTGGATGGTCTTGACGAAATGGCCGGCGCCGTTTTCGCCGAGCCAGGCGACGCAAGGGTCGTTGTCGTATTTCGCGGCGATCGAGGTCAAAACACTCTCGACGCGCTTCCAGGATTCTTCCTTGCCGCCGACCATGATCGACGGGCCGTGACGTGCGCCTTCCTCACCGCCGGAAACCCCCATGCCGATGAAGGTCAGGCCACTGTCCTTCAGCGCCTCGAAGCGGCGCATCGTGTCGCGGAAGTTGGCGTTGCCGGCGTCGATCATGATGTCGCCCTTGGAAAGGTAGGGCTCGAGGATCTTCATCTGCTGATCGACCGGCTCGCCGGCCTTGATCATGATGATGATCGGGCGCGGCGGACGGATGGCGGCAACAAACTCTTCAATGGTGTCGCAGGGCACGATCTGGCCCTTGAGTTCACCGGCTTCCGCGTAGAACTTGTGCGTCGCCTCGACGGTGCGGTTGAACACCGCGATCTTGTTGCCCTTTTCAGCGATGTTGAGCGCCAGGTTCGAGCCCATGACGCCAAGACCGATTAGGCCGATTTCCGCCTGTGACACGTGATTGCCTCCATTGGACAGAAGTGCCGGGCGCGATCGGGATAAGCGCGTCGGTGCCGGCCCTTCGAATTGAACTTCGCCCTCTCGCGGCGGGCTCTGTCGAAGGCCCTGGCGCGAGAAGCGACGGCGGAGGATGTTTTGGCATTCAAATCGATTAACGACAAGCGATTACTGACAAAATCACTTCTTTTCGGGCTTGCCGTCGCCATCGTCGAGCACCCGCCAGGACGCGCCTTCGAGGTCTTCGTACTGGCCGCTCTTCAGCGCCCAGAGGAAGGCGGCGAGACCGATGCCACCGAGAAACAACGCGATGGGAATGAGATAGATCAGCGTGTTCATGAGGCATTCCCGACTGGACGAAGGGCGGCAGGCGCTTGGCCGTCGCGCGCCTCCTCGGCAACATTGCCGGTGGCAGCACGCAGACGCAAGGCATTGGCAACGACGATCACCGACGAAGTCGACATGGCAACGGCTGCGATCAGCGGGGTGGCGTAGCCGAGGATCGCGATCGGAACGGCAATCACGTTGTAACCGATCGCCAGCGCGAAGTTCTGGCGGATCAGCCGCCCAGCCCGGCGCGAGGTGTCGATCGCCATCGGCACGGCATTCAGCCCCTGGTGCAGGAAGACGAAATCCGCGGCCTGGCGCCCGACATCGGCCGCCGTTGCCGGGGCCATCGAGACATGGGCTGCGCGCAGCGCCGGCGCGTCGTTGATGCCGTCGCCGACCATCAGCACGCGGTGCCCACCTTCGGCCGCAAGCGCACATTCGTCCACCTTGCCACGCGGCGTCAGCTCGGCCTTGAAGCTGTCGATGCCGACCCGGCGGGCAAGGGCCGCCACGACAGGCTCGCGGTCACCGGAGAGAATGCCAGTCGACAGGCCCAGGCGACCGAGCTCCTCAATGCTTTCGCGGGCGAACGGCCTGAGCCGATCCTCGAAGCGGAAGCAGCCAAGTTCGCGGCCGTCGAGCGACAGGATCGCCTCGGATTGGCCGCTCGCCTCGCCGGCGTCGCCACAGGCAAAAGCGCGGCTGCCGAGCCGGTAGATGCCCGCTTCCGTGCGGGCCTCGATGCCGGCACCGGGAATCTCGCGGATCTCGCCGGCAATGACGGGCGCAACCTTCGCCGCATCATGAATGGCCATCGCCAACGGATGGCGCGAATGAACAGCCAGCCCCGCCGCCGTCGCCAGCACGGAGGGCTGAATATCCTGGCCATTGACGAGCCGCGGTTCACCCACCGTCAGCGTGCCGGTCTTGTCGAGCAGCACCGTGTCGATCTCGGCCAGCCGCTCCATGGCCGAGCCGTCCTTGACCATGACGCCATTCTGGAACAGCCGTCCGGCGGCAATCACCTGCACGACCGGCACCGCAAGCCCGAGCGCGCAGGGGCAGGTGATGATCAATACCGCGACCGCAACCAGCATCGCATGGTGGAAGTCGCCATTGACGAACATCCAGCCGATGAAGCTCAAAAGCGCCAGGAGGTGCACCGCGGGCGAGTAATATTGCGCCGCCCGGTCGGCGATACGGCGATAGCGTGCCCTGCCCCCTTCGGCGGCCTCCATCAGGCCCATGATCTCGGCAAGCAGCGAGTCGCGCGCCGCAGCGGTCGCCTCGATCGTCACCGGTCCGGTGAGGTTCAGCGTGCCCGCCTCGACGCTGTCGCCTGCCTTGACCGGCACCGGCGCGCTCTCGCCATTGACGATCGAGCGATCGAGGTCACTGGCGCCGATGAGAATGCGACCATCGACCGGGATGCGTTCGCCGGCGGCGATCGCCAGCTTTTCGCCCGGCTTGATCTCGTCGACCGGACGATATTCGCGCCCGCCGTCTGCATCGAGCACCATCGCGCCGCGCGGCGACAGCCTGGCCAAGCTGCTGATCGCAGAACGCGCACGCCCGCGCATCATATGATCGAGCGTGCGGCCGATCAGCAGGAAGAAGAGAAGCATCACCGTGCCGTCGAACCAGGCATGGGTGCCGTGGGTAATCGTCTCGTAGAGCGAGATCGAGAAGGAGAGCGTGATCGCAAGCGCGATCGGCACGTCCATGTTGGTGCGGCCGTGCTTCAGCGCATTCCAGGCGGACGCGTAGAAGAAGCGCCCGGAATAGATCAGCGTCGGCGCGGCAATCAGCGCCGAGATCCAGTGGAAGAGATCGCGCGTGGCCGCCTCCGCGCCCGACCAGACGGAGACGGAGAGCAGCATGATATTGGCCGAGGCAAAGCCCGCAACGGCGACGGCGCGCACCAGCTGCTTCAGCGTCTGGTCGCCGTCTTCCTCGCCCGGCGCGAAGAGATGGGTCTCGTAGCCCCGCGCGCGGATGGTGCGCGCCAGTTCCCGCGGATCGGTGCGGGCGTCATCGACCTCTTCCTTCCAGACGATCGCCACCCGCCGCGACGAAAGGTTGACGCGCGCCCGCTCAACCTCGGGCCGCGCTTTCAAGGCGCCCTCAAGTGTCGCGATGCAGGCGCCGCAATGCACGCCGGGTACGCTGAGGTCCGTCTGGCGCAACCCGCCGCCGAGCGACCGGCTCGTCAGCCAGAGCTCTTCCGATGTGGGCAGTCCCTGCCCGGCCCTGTCGATCTCCAGAGCCATTTCGGTTCCAGGAGCGCAGCAGCTCATTGCGCTGCTCCCGGCGCCATGAAGCGGATGGCCTGGCGATAGACGACCGTGTCGCCCTTGGTCGCGGTGATATCGGCGATCCACTGGCCGCGCTTCAGCGTCGCGGCGGCAACGAACACGCCCTCGCCCTGATGCGCCATCTCGACCGTCACATCCTCATGCTCCTCGACCGGGCGCTTCAGGACCGCGACCACCTTGTCCGCGGTCAGTTCCGGCTTGCCCTGTCGCGTCAGCGTGTAGCGCAGCGCTTCCTGTTCGACACTGAGCTTGCCTTCGAGCCCGCTGGCGGCGAAGGCCTTCGCCTCCTTCACCTTGCCGTTGAACTGCTGGCTCGCGACATAGGTGTTCTGCACGACCAGCCCGCTCCAGCTATGGCTGGCATTCCAGGCCATGATCAGGTTGACGGTGATGATCGTGCCGAAGAACAGCACCATGACGCCCAGCATATGCCAGCCGGTGAAGGGCCGCGGTGCCTTTGCCTGTTTGGTGATCATTTCGCGGCTCCCGGGCTGTTGAAGTTGGCCTTGTAGACGTCGCGCTCGTGGCTCGACGGATCCTCAACGATCAGGCTGAAACCGTCAGCCGCTTCGCCAAGCTTGTCCTTCGGCAGCGTCACGAACACCTTGACCGCCGTCACCTTGTCCGGATCGACGCCGATCGCAAAGGTGCGGCCGTCGCCCGCCGCCTGGCCGGCGATGCGCATCGTCGCCGAAGACATACCGTCGATCGCGAGCGTGATGGTGCGTTGTTCGGGGATCATGTTCAAGAGCTTGACCATGTAGCCGTTGCGCACCGAACCGTCGGATTCGACGACGAATTGCGGGTTGCGGTCGTGCAGCACGTTGAGCTCCAGCCGGTCGCGCGACAAAAGCGCATAGAGCAGCCCGATGCCGACGAGCGTCCAGACACCGAGATAGACGAGCACGCGCGGACGGAAGACGATCTTCCAGTTGAAATGGCGGACCTTGTCGGAGAAGGCGCCATCCGCGTTGCGAACACGGCCCGGGTCGATCGCCGTCGTGCCGCCATTGGTGGCAAGCGCCATGTTGGAGGCATAATCGTTCAGCGTCGCATAGGAGATCAGTCCGCGCTCGCGGCCGACCTTGTCCATGACGCCGTTGCAGGCGTCGATGCAGAGCGCGCAGGTGATGCATTCGAGCTGCTGGCCGTCGCGGATGTCGATACCCATCGGACAGACGACGACGCAGGCGTTGCAATCGACGCAATCGCCGACGGCCTCCCCGGCTGCCACCGCCTTCTTCTGGTGGCGCGAGCGCGGCTCGCCGCGCCAGTCGTTATAGGTGACGACCAGCGAGTTCTCATCGAGCATCGCCGCCTGGATGCGCGGCCAGGGGCACATATAGGTGCAGACCTGCTCGCGCATCAGCCCGCCGAAGACATAGGTGGTGGCGGTCAGGATACCGACGGTCATGTAGGCGACGGTTGGTGCTTCCAGCGAAACGAAGCTTTTCAGAAGCGTCGGTGCGTCGGCGAAATAGAAGATCCACGCGCCGCCGGTGGCAATCCCGATCAGGATCCAGATCGAGTGCTTCGACACGCGCTTGACGATCTTGGCAACCGTCCAGGGGCCCGCGTCGAGTTTCATGCGGGCGTTGCGGTCGCCTTCGATGTAGCGCTCCACCACCAGGAAGAGATCGACCCACACGGTCTGCGGACAGGTATAGCCGCACCAGGCGCGCCCGACGGCCGACGTCACCAGGAACAGGCCGAAGCCGGCCATGACCAACAGGCCCGCCACGAAGAAGAATTCCTGCGGCCAGATCTCGATGAAGAAGAAATAGAAGCGGCGTGCGGCGAGATCGACGAGCACCGCCTGATCAGGCGCGTGTTCGCCGCGATCCCAGCGGATCCACGGCGTCAGATAGTAGATGCCGAGCGTCACCAGCATCACCAGCCACTTGAAGCGGCGGAAGCTGCCCTCGGCGCGTTTCGGGAAGATCTTCTTGCGCTTTTCGTAGAGCGGCTTGCGCACATGCGCCGCATTGACCGGTTCGGCCTCGTGGCGTTCGACGGATGCGGCGTTGGCGGCGGATTGAGAATTCATAAGTGGGACATCCCGGATATCGCGTATTGAGCCATGTCTTGCCCGATTTGACCGCCGAAAACGTTGATCTGTGTCAAGTTTGCGGCCTAAGGCCGCGCCATGCGGCGAAACGTCCGAGCCATCGGAACCGCAGCGGTCGGCAACGACCTTTGGTGCGGACGGACGCCAAGGGCCTTGCGCTCGAGCCCATCTGCACCACAACGCCACGCGCCTTATGAGACGCGCAAAGGTCGCCGTAGTACTTTGAATTGCTGCATGTTTCCCTATATCGGCTATGCTGAAGGCAAGGCAGGACAGTCGCGAAGGAGAAAGCATGCACGGCTCCCTCGAGCCCCTGACGCTGGCCAAACAGCGCGGCACCTATCGCGAGCGTGCCGCGCCTCACGCTCTCGCCGGGCATGTCGAATGCCTGTGGAGCCACCAGATGCCGGAGGGACCGCCCGCGCCGATCGCGGTCGTCCCCGACGGCTGCGTCGACATCCTCTGGTCCAATCGCGGTCTCGTCGTTGCCGGCCCTGATCGGACCGCTGCCTTTCCCGTGATCGCGCCGGGCGCCAAGGTCATCGGCCTGCGCTTCCGCCCGGGCGTCGCCGCGTCGTTTCTGCGCGCATCGCTTTCGGAAATCACCGGTCAAATCGTCCCGCTCGATGCCTTCTGGGGCAAAGCCGCGCGCGAACTTGATGCCAAGCTTCAGGACGCGCCGGATGCCATCCGCGCCGATATCATGGCGGCAGCAGTGCTAGAGCGCTCACCGGCCGTCTCCCCGCCGCCCGGCGATGTCGCAGCCGCGCTCGCCCATCTCACGCAACGGCGCGATTCGTCCGACAACCCCATCCGCGCATTGGCCGCCGCCACCGGCACCAGCGAGCGGACGCTGCGCCGCCGCTGCCACGAACATTTCGGCTATGGCGCCAAGACCCTCGACCGCATCCTGCGTCTGCAACGATTCCTTGGGGCATGCCGCGGCGAGCCATCCGTAGGCCTCGGCATCCTCGCTCTTGATGCCGGCTATGCCGACCAGGCGCATCTTTCGCGCGAAGCCAGGGAACTGACGTCGCTTTCACCGGCGGAAATCCGCCGCCAGCTTTCCGCCCATCGGCAAGCGGCCTGACTGGCCGTTTCGTTCAAGACCGGCGGGGCCGCCCGTGCTACGTCCTCACTCAGGAGAACCAAGCATGGCAACACTTGAAGCAAAGATCATCCACACCACCATCGCCCGCGACTGGCGCGAGGTCTATGCCTTCATGGCCAGGCCCGAGAACATGCCCCTCTGGGCGTCCGGTCTCTCGTCAGGGCTGACACGCGACGGCGAGGACTGGCTGGCGCCGGGACCGCTCGGCCAAGCCCGCGTGCGCTTTGCTCCCGCCAATGACTTTGGCGTCGTCGACCATCTGGTGACGCTCGCAGATGGCACCGAGGTCCACAACGCGCTGCGCGTCGTGCCGAACGGTAACGGGTCCGAGGTAATGTTCACGCTGCTGCGTCAGCCGGGCATGAGCGCGGAACAATTTGCCGGCGACGCCGGTTGGGTGGCAAAGGATCTCGCCACTTTGAAATCAATCATGGAATCCGGAAAAGACAGGTAGGAAAATGGGCAACAAGGGCAACGACAGCCGCATCGACTATGTCGAGTTCAACGTCTCGGACATCGCTGCCGCCAAGGCCTTCTACGGCAGCGCCTTCGGCTGGACCTTCACCGACTACGGCCCGGAATATTGCGAATTCCAGGACGGCCGTCTGACCGGCGGTTTCACCACCACGGGTCCCGTCGGCAGCGGTGGGCCGCTGATCATCCTCTATGCCGACAACCTCGAGGACATGCTGGCCCGCGTCGAAAAGGCCGGCGGCAAGATCGTCAAGCCGATCTTCACCTTCCCCGGCGGCCGCCGCTTCCATTTCGCCGACCCTGACGGATACGAGCTGGCGGTTTGGTCGGCGCAGTAAGGGCAGTCGACGCCCCAGACCAGCACGGGAACGAGGGCTGCCCCTTCGGCAGGCTGAGCGACCGCAGCCATCTCCACCCTCATCTCTGTGCTTGTCACAGAGATCCAGCAGCCGTGCGTCGGCACGGCGGGAGGAGCAGAGCCGGGACGCCTGATTTGCAGACTGCAAGGGGTCTCCCGCGCCGCCGACGCGGCGCTGCTGGATTCCTGTGACGAGCACAGGAATGAAGGAGGTGATTAAGGCGCCATCCATATCCTGTGGACACCCATCCCCACTTTACGACTTTAGGATCGCCCCTCACTGTCCTGCCGGACATCTCTCCCCACACGCGGGGGAGAGAAACGCTTGGCTCGCTCTCTGTCGCCAAGCCTCAACGCTCGAGATTGGCGATGCTGGCGCCGCGTTTCCCTTCTCCCCGCCTGCGGGGAGAAGGTGCCGGCAGGCGGTTGAGGGGCAGCCCGCCCACCAACCACAGACGATAGCCTACTCGCCCCCGCCCAGCGAATGCACGAACACCGCAAGCTGCTTGACCGTGGTGTCGCCGAGGCGCGGCAGCCAGGCGGGCATGACGCCGTGCTTGGGTGCCTTCATCTGGGCGACGATCGCCTGCTCGCCCTCGCCGTTGAGCCACAGTGCGTCGGCGAGATCAGGCGCGCCGAACTCGCGGTTGCCCTTGGCATCGGCACCATGACAGGAGGCGCAATTGGCTTCGAACAGTGCCTTGCCCGGCTCGACCATCGAGACGTCCGACGGCGTGCCGGTAAGGCTGACGACGTAGGCCGCCGTCTGCTTGATCTCTTCCGGCTGCAGGATTTCGGCAAAGGACGGCATTTCCGAAACGCGGGTCTCGCCATCGCCAGTGTAGCGAATGCCGTGAGCGATCGTCTGGTAGATCTCCTCGGGCTTGCCGCCCCAGAGCCAGTCGTCGTCGTTCAGGTTCGGGAAGCCGGCGGAACCCGCAGCACCCGAGCCATGGCACTGGGCGCAGTTGACCTTGAAGGCCGATGCGCCGCCGGAAACGGCGAACTGCTGCAGCTGCGGATCGGCAATGATCTGCTCGATCGAGCTCGAGGCGATCTTTTCGAGATTGCCGGCCTGGGCCGCCTTGGCGCTTGCGAGTTCCGCGCTCACCTCGGCGCGGCTCGAATAGCCGAGCACACCCTTGGTCGCGTCCGTCAGAAGCGGCACCGCCGGATAGACGATCATGTAGCCGACCGCCCAGACGATGGTCGCGTAGAAGGTATAGACCCACCAGCGCGGCATCGGGTTGTTCAGTTCGCGGATACCGTCCCACTCGTGGCCGGTGGTCTCGACGCCGCTGATTTCGTCGACGTGTTTGTCCGCCATACTATTAATCCTCCTTCAGGGGGATGGCTGCGGCATCATCGGCGGCCTTCTTGGCGCCGGGCCGGAAGATGAAGCCGACGACGCCCAGGAAGAAGAGCGTCATGGCAAGGAGCGCCCAGCTATCGGCGAACTGGCGCATGGCCGTATAGGTTTCCATGTGCGTGTCTCCCTTAGCGATAACCGGTGGTGTCGTCGTAGGTGGAGAAGTCGACCAGCGTACCAAGCATCTGCAGATAGGCGACGAGCGCGTCCATCTCCGTCAGCCTCTGCTGGTTGCCGTCGAAGTCGCCGAGCTTGGCCTTCGGATAGCGCGCCTCGACGCCGGAGGTGTCGGCATTCGGATCAGCCTGCGCCTTGATGTCGGCAAGCGCGTTGTCGATCATCTCGTCCGTATAGGGAACGCCGACCGCCTTGTTGGCCTTCAGGTTCGCGGCGGTGTTGTTCACGTCGAGCGTCGTCTCCTTGAGGAAGGCGTAGCTCGGCATGACCGATTCCGGCACGACGGAGCGCGGCTCGGTCATGTGCTGCACGTGCCATTCGTTGGAATAGCGGTCGCCGACGCGGGCGAGGTCCGGTCCGGTGCGCTTGGAGCCCCACTGGAACGGATGGTCGTACATGGATTCCGCCGCCAGAGAGTAATGACCGTAGCGCTCCACTTCGTCGCGGAACGGCCGGATCATCTGGCTGTGACAGACGTAGCAGCCTTCACGCACATAGATGTCGCGACCGGCGAGCTCCAGCGGCGAATAGGGCCTCATCCCCTCCACCTTCTCGATGGTGTTTTCGAGATAGAAGAGCGGCGCGATTTCCACGATGCCGCCGATGGAGACGACGAGCAGCGAGCCGACGAGCAGCAGGGTGGCGTTGCGTTCAAGGGTCGCGTGTTTGTCGAGAATGGACATGGTCTATGCCCTCCTATTCCGCAGCTTTCAGCGCGGGCTGAGCAGCACCGAAGATCGGAGCTTCGTCACGCACGCGGCCGAGGATGGTCATTGTTACGTTGAAGGCCATGAGCAGAGCCCCGGCGAGGAACAGTGCGCCGCCAAGAGCACGCAGCACGTAGTAGGGAACCATGGCCGCGACCGATTCCGCGAAGGAATAGACGAGGAAGCCCTGGTCGTCGTACTCGCGCCACATCAGGCCCTGCTGGATGCCGGCGACCCACATGACCGCCGCGTAGACGACGATGCCGAGCGTGGCGAGCCAGAAGTGCCAGTTGACCATGCGCACGCTATAGAGCCGCTCGCGGTTCCATAGCTTGGGCGTCAGATAGTAGATCGCGCCGAAGGTGATGAGGCCGTTCCAGCCGAGCGCACCCGAATGCACGTGGCCGATCGTCCAGTCGGTGTAGTGGCTGAGCGAGTTGACCGTCTTGATCGACATCATCGGACCTTCGAAGGTCGCCATGCCGTAGAAGGCAACCGCCATCACCATCATGCGGATGATCGGGTCGGTACGGATCTTGTCCCAGGCGCCCGAAAGCGTCATCAGGCCGTTGATCATGCCGCCCCAGGAGGGCATCCACAGCATGACCGAGAAGACCATGCCGAGCGTCTGCGCCCAGTCGGGCAGCGCCGTATAGTGCAGGTGGTGCGGACCCGCCCAGATGTACATGAAGATCAGCGACCAGAAATGGATGATCGACAGGCGGTAGGAATAAACAGGGCGATTGGCCTGCTTGGGGATGAAGTAATACATCATGCCGAGGAAGCCGGCCGTCAGGAAGAAGCCGACGGCGTTATGCCCGTACCACCACTGCGTCAGCGCATCCTGCACGCCGGCAAAGGCCGAGTAGCTCTTCGAGCCGAGGAAGGAGACCGGCACCGCCAGGTTGTTGACGATGTGCAGCATCGCGATCGTGACGATGAAGGCGAGGTAGAACCAGTTGGCCACATAGATATGCGGCTCCTTGCGCGTCAGAAGCGTGCCGAGGAAGGCGATGAGATAGGCGACCCAGACGATCGTCAGCCACAGGTCGACATACCATTCCGGCTCCGCATATTCCTTCGACTGGGTGATGCCGAGCAGGTAGCCGGTGGCCGCCATGATGATGAACAGCTGGTAGCCCCAGAACACGAACCAGCCGAGATTGCCGCCGAAAAGGCGCGCGCGGCTGGTACGCTGGACGATGTAGAAGGACGTCGCGATCAGCGCGTTGCCGCCGAAGGCGAAAATGACAGCCGAAGTGTGCAGCGGCCGCATGCGGCCGAAGTTGAACCAGGGCTCGATGTTGAGGTCGGGAAAGGCAAGCTGGAGCGCAACCACGACGCCCACGAGAAAGCCGACGACGCCCCAGAACACGGTGGCGATCACGCCATACTTGACCACCTCGTCGAAATATTCCGACTGCGGCGGTGGTGGTGGCGCCCTGCCGGCGGAAACCGGGCTGAACTCGATGCGTCGCATCAGCATGACAGTGCCGGCGAGGAGCACGAAGAACAGCACCCACATGTGGGCTTCAAAGTGCCGGTCCTGCGCAAACCCGGCGCCGACGAGCGCCAGGAAAGCACCGACCCCGAGCAGGATCATCTCGAATGTGTATTTCATGGTTGGGTCCCCAACTTGGTCCGATCGCACGCGACGACACGCCCCAGAACGAGGCGCGCCACCGCAGCTGGCCGGAAAGTGTCAGAATCGGGGCATCCTGGCCTTGATTCAGATCAAGGCTGCACCACCTCGATTGGATCATCCTCGGCAAATAACAGGGAGCGCCGTGGGAGCTGGCGTTTGAAGCCGATGAAAAAGACTTTTGAAGAGGGACGAATCCGGAGCCGGCTGGAGCCGCCTCCCCGCGCTGTCCCGGTGGCCGAGCCTTTCGCATGGCTCGCCCGCGCGCATGAAGAGCAGCTTGCGCTCTGCAACTGTCTCGAGGAGATCGCCGACAGCCTGCCTGCAGAAATCGATCGGCAGAAATGCGTCTACGCCGCCAAGGTGCTCGGACCGATGATCCGCGAAATGCATTCCGGCGAGGAAAGCCTGGTCTTCCCGTGGATCGAGCGCACCTTCCGCGGCGACCCGACGCTCGGCGCGACGCTGGAGCGGCTGAAATACGAGCACTGCGAAGACGAGTGCTTCGCCGAAGAACTGACGGAAATGCTGGAACGCCTCGGCGCCGCCGACCAAACGGTCAATGCCGAAACCGCCGGTTATATGCTGCGCGGCTTTTTCACCAGCCTCAGGCGACACGTCGGCTTCGAACAGGAATGTTTGCGCAGCATCACCTCGCCGGTTGGGTGAACCGGCAGACGGGGCGGTCGGCACGCGGCAAGGTAGGATTGTTCGCGGCTGTAAGCGCAGCGCCATTCGTGCTATACGCGAAACTGGATCGAGTTTGGAGCAACGCGGCCCCAATCATTCTGGTGATGTGCGGTGGCGCACGTTACATACCTGTATAAAATTTCACTCACCTACTCATCTCTCCTGCGAATTCACAGGTCCACACGGCGCTGATGAACGATGCAGAACGTCATGCGCCAACCGAGGAAGGCGATGCCCATGACAACGATCACACGAAGAGCTTTTGTCGGCGGGATCGCCCTGATGCCGTCATTGCGCTTCCCAGGCACTGCGGCCGCCCAGAGCGAAATCACGCCTGACGAGGCACGAAAGATCGCCAAGGAAGCCTATATCTACGGCTTCCCGATGGTGGACAGCTACCGCATCCAATACGCCTATTTCGTCGACGACAAGAACCCGGAATACAAGGCGCCGTGGAACCACCTCAAGAACATCCCTCGCGTCTACACCCCCGCCGATACGGCGATCCAGACGCCCAACTCCGACACGCCCTATTCGATGATCGGCATGGACCTGCGTGCGGAGCCGATGGTCCTCACCGTACCAGTGATCGAGAAGGACCGGTACTTCAGCATCCAGCTCATCGACGCTTATACGTTCAACTTCGACTATGCCGGCAGCCGCACGACCGGCAACGACGGCGGCAGCTTCCTGGTCGCCGGCCCGGGCTGGAAAGGCGAGACGCCTGCGGGCATCAAGAAGGTGTTTCACGCCGAGACCGATCTCGTTCTCGGGGCCTATCGCACGCAGCTATTCAACCCCGACGACTTAGACAATGTGAAGAAGATCCAGGATCGCTACAAGGCAGAGCCGCTTTCGACGTTTCTCGGCGGGGCGGCGCCTGCGGCCGCTCCCGCAATCGACTTCACCAAGCCGCTTTCGCCGGACGAAGAGAAGAAGTCGCTGGAGTTCTTCAACATCCTGAATTTCGTCCTGCAGTTCTGCCCGACTAATCCATCCGAGACCGAGTTGATGGCGCGTTCTGCCAAGATCGGGGTTGGTGCAGGCAAGACCATAGACGTTGCGGCGCTCTCGCCGGACATCAAGACCGCCATCGAGCAAGGTATGGCCGACGCCTGGGCCGATCTTGAGGGCTTGAAGAAGCAGATCGACGCCGGAACGGTGACCTCGGGCGACCTCTTCGGCACGCGCGAATACCTGAAGAACAATTATCTCTACCGCATGGCGGCGGCCGTTCTCGGCATTTACGGCAATTCGAAGCAGGAGGCGATGTATCCGGTCTACGCCACTGACGTCGAAGGGCAGAAGCTCGACGGCGCCAACCGCTACACCGTGCATTTCGCCGCCGATAAGATGCCGCCGGTCAACGCCTTCTGGTCGCTGACGATGTATGATCTGCCGGCGAGCCTGCTCGTTGCCAATCCGATCAACCGCTATTTGCTTAACAAGCCGATGCTCCCGCAATTCGTGAAGGATGCCGACGGCGGCTACACCTTCTACGTTCAGAACGAGTCGCCGGGCAAGGACAAGGAGCCGAATTGGCTGCCGGCGCCCAAGGGTCCCTTCTTCGTCGCGATGCGGCTCTATTGGCCGAAAGACGAGGCGCTCAATGGCATGTGGAAGCATCCGCCCATGACCAAGACACCATAGTTTGTTCAGTTCGCCCGCGGGTTCGACGTCGCGATCCCCGGCCGGGTCTTTGGGGTCCTCACTCTCTCTTGATTGGTAGCGCCGGCAGTGACGTGTCAGGCCGCGATCGCGCGGCGGCGGTCGGCATGTTCCTGGATCACGAGGATCGCGCCGATGAGCTTGCCGGAGCTGGACATGCATGGCGTCAGCCGGCAACGCACGACGACCGTGCGCGCATCGACGGTCTTGGCGAAGGTATAGTCGACCACCTCGCCCGCAAAACAACGATCGAGATAGGATTTCACCCGCTGCTCGAAGCGCTGGATGCCGATGAACTCGACGATGTGCCGGCCGATCAGATCCATCGGGCGGCTCTCCAGATGGTCGGCATTGCGGGGGTTCGTGTAGAGGTAGCGGTAGTCGGGCGTGATCACCGCGATCCGATCCGGAAAGCTGTCGAGGATCGCCTCGTTGAGCAGGCCTTCATCCGCCCTGCCCTTGCTCGGCTGGGCCGGCAGCCGCTCGAGCTGGAGGTCGGCGAATTTCTCCGCGCCCGTCGCCGCGAAATAGCGGTTGATCAATGATTGCAGCAATTGCGAGTGCCGGAGCACGCAGGAGATGTCATCGGCTTCGACGCGCAGGATGTCGATCAGGAACTGGAACTGAAGTCGGGCATCTTCGACGCTCACCGCCTTCTCGTCGTAGACGGATCTGAGTATCGGATCCAATTCGCGATCCAGGATGCCGATCAAATGCTCGTCTGCCGTACGTACGGCATACTGCAGCTGCGAATACTTGAACCAGAACAGCTCAATCAGTGCGTTCAATTCGAAACCCCAATTCCCCCACGGCAGAGCCGCTTCGATGCACTTCAAGACAGGCGTTGATGCTGCAGACACTGATTTCGTTTTTGACGCTTCCCCACCCTTTCCGTGTAAAACCACACCGCTCCGGCCACCCAAAGCGCTTGCAGTCTTTCCCCCGCGAGACAACGTTGAGTTTACACTCATTGCGTTAGCGTTCAACAGCAGAAAGAAAAACTTAACCTTTTGAAATATTTTAGGGACAAAACGGCAGACGCTGCCGCGGACGGACCACGAAGGTGACGCCCGGCGAACCGAAATCGGGACGCGCTGATTTCCCAAGCTGCCCTGAGGCAAGCGCAAGCGCGATCGGTCGTGCGGAGGGGAATCAGTCCTTGAGGTAGCGCTTGATGTGCCAGCGGTCGTGATACCAGAGCCACTGGCCCGGATACTCGCGCACCCAGCTTTCCACCTTGTCGTTCAGCACCTGCGCCGTGGCGGTGACGTCGACATTGCCGTCGGCCTTGCGGGGAATGGCGATCGCCGGTTCCAGCTCCAGCCGGAAACGGCCGCCCGGCAGCCTTATGCAGCGGGCCGGATAGACTTCGCAGTTGAACTGGCGGACGAGCTTGGCCAGCAGCGGATTGGTCTGCACGTCCTGGCCGAAAAACTTGGTCTTCAGCCCCTTGCGGAACTTCTGGTCGACGAGAACGCCGACGCCCAGGCCCCGTTCGAGCTGGCGGGCGAGTGCGAAGGACGAGCCGGCGTGTGACGGCACCAGATTGCCCATGCGCTCCTCGCGGAACTTGAACACTTTTTCCGCCACGTAAGGGTTGTTCGGCGGACGGAACAGCACGGTCACGTCGAGGCCGAAGGCGGAGCCGGCGACCGGCAGCATCTCGAAATTGCCGCTGTGCGCGGTGAAGACGATGAAGGGGCGCGGATTGTCGCGAAGCTCGAGGAACAACGGGATGCCCGACACCTCGACGCGACCGGGCGTCGTGCGCTCGGGGTCGAAATCGAACAGACGGTCGAGGAACACATATTCGGCCGCCATGCGGCCCATGTTGCCCCAGCTTTCGAGCGCGATCTCATTGATCTCCGCCTCGCTCTTCTCAGGAAAAGCGTTGCGCAGGTTGGTGAGCGTCAGCTTCTGCCGGCTGGTCTTCGGCCCGATGAACCGCAGGGCACGATCCATGAAGCGGATCGCGGCATCGGCCGGAAACATCTTCAGGATCGTCAGCAGCAGGAAAACGAACTGCGCGATCAGCCACTGGCGGGTACGATCCGCCGCCAGCACCAGCCGTGTGATCAGCATTCGCACGTCGATCAATCCATCTTCAGGATGATCTTGCCGAAGATCTGGCGCGATTCCATGCGCTCCAGCGCCCGGTCGATCTGATCGAGGCTGATTTCAGTGTCGATGACCGGATGCACCAGGCCGCGAGCCATTTTCTGCATGGCGTTCGCCATGTTCTCCATGCGGCAGCCGAAGGAGCCGAGCAGCTTCAGTTGCTGTTGGAACAGCATCATCAGGTTCATGTCGGTGGAAACGCCCGAGGTGGAACCGCAGGTGACCAGACGGCCGCCGCGCTTCATGCAGAGCATCGAGCCCGCCCAGGTGTCCTTGCCGACGTGTTCGAACACGACGTCGACGCCCTTCTTCTTGGTGAGCTTGCGCACCACGCCTTCGAAGCGGTCGGTGCGGTAGTTGATGACGTGATCGGCGCCAAGCGCCTTGGCCTTCTCGATCTTGTCGTCGGAGCCGACAGTGGTGATCACCGTGCAGCCGATCTTCTTGGCGAGCTGGATCGCCGCCGAGCCGATGCCGGAGCCGCCGGCATGAACCAGGATGGTTTCACCCGGCTCAAGCTTGGCATTATCGAACAGCATGTGCTCGACCGTGCCGAAGGTGACCGGCGCAAGCGCTGCAGCAACGGCATCGACGCCCGGAGGTGCCGGCACCAGCAGGCGCGCCGGCAGGTTGATCTTTTCCTGCGCAAAGCCGTCGAGATGGAAGCCGTGCACGCCGCCGACATGTTCGCAGAGATTGTCGCGGCCTTCCTTGCACGGACGGCAGAGGCCACAGGTGCGCGCGCCATAGATCGAGACGAGCTGACCCGGCAGCACGCTCGAAACGCCCGGACCGATCGCGTCGACCACGCCCGAAGCTTCCGCACCGATCACGAGCGGCATCTTGCGCTTGGCAAAGGCCATGCCGCGCCAGCCCCAGACGTCGATATGGTTGAGCGCGACCGCCTTGACGCGCAGGGTCACCTCGCCCGGGCCGGGCGCTTCCGGTTCCGGAATGTCGGTGATTTCGAGCTTGCGGTCATCGAGCAGTTGCAGGGCGCGCATGGTTCTTCCTCTGCCTTGGCGGCATGTTTGCGTCTTGGATTTTGCAGCGCCGCGCGCCCGACGGGGCGCGAGAAAGGCGCTGCAGCTCTTGAGTTTCCGGCTTAGGCCGGCTCGGCGGTCATGACAAGGCTGGCGTTCTGGCCGCCGAAGCCGAAGGAGTTCGACAGCACCGCAGTCACCTGCTGGCTGCGCTTCACGTTCGGCACCACGTCGAGCACGATCGCCGGATCGGGGTTCTGGTAGTTGATCGTCGGCGGCAGCGTGCCGGTCAGCATCGTCTGGATCGAGAACACCGCCTCGACCGCACCGGCGGCCGTCAGCGTGTGGCCGATCATCGACTTGTTGGACGAGACCGGGATCGACGGCAGGCGATCGCCAAAGACGGCCGACATCGACAGATATTCCATCTTGTCGTTCTCGGGCGTCGAGGTGCCATGGGCGTTGATGTAGCCGATACCGTCCTCATTGATGCCGGCGTCGGCAAGGGCTGCGCGGATCGTCGCGATCGCCGGGCCACCGTCCGGCGAGGAGCGCGTGCGGTGGAAGAGATCGGCCTTCTCACCGCAGCCCTTGAGGATGCCGTAGACGCGGGCGCCGCGGGCAACGGCCGCTTCGAGCGATTCCAGCACCAGGGTCGCTGCACCTTCAGCGATGACGAAGCCGTCGCGGTCCTTGGTGAAGGGCTTGGAGGCCTTTTCCGGGGGATCGTTCTGGGTGGAGAGTGCCGAAAGCAGCGCAAAGCGGATCAGTGCCTCGGCGCTGACCGAGCCGTCGGTCGCAACCGTCAGCGCACGAACGGTGCGGCCCTGGCGGATCGCCTCGACGCCGAGCTGGATCGCGGTGGCGCCGGAAGCGCAAGCGGTCGACAGCGTCACCGGCAGGCCGCGCGTGCCGAAGCGATCGGCCAGGCGTTCAGAGATCGAGCCGAAAAGCACGGCTTCGTGGAACACCGGATCGGCCTTCTGGCGCATGGCGGCGAGGAAGCGGTTATAGGCGTCGCCCGGGCGCTCCGATGGCGGCGAACGGTCGGCAAGCTCGAAGCGCGCGCTCCATTCCGGCTCGACCGGCGGGGCGGCCAGGAACAAGGGGCCGTTGAAATCGCCGGAAATGCCGGCCTGCGCCAAAGCTTCCAGCGTCGTTTCGCGCGCCATCGCATAGGAGCGCTCGACGGAATTGGCAGCCGGGATATCGATGAAATCGACGGTGCCGGAAATGCGCGTGTTCAAGCCTTCCGTCGGGAAGCGGGTGATCTTGTGGATGCCCGATACGCCGCCCGAAAGCGCTGCCCAGTTATCTTCGACGCCCTGGCCGAGCGAGGTGATGACGCCCATGCCGGTAATGGCGATGATCGGGCGGCCGAGATGGTCCTTGTAAGCGTTGCTCATGGTCCGCTCCTGTTATTCCGCCGAAAGGACGGCGACGCCTTCGCCGCGCGAATGGCCGATGGTGGTGACCACGGCGCTTTTCGCCGCCGCCGTCATCGGCTTTTCCGCACCGGCGTCAAAGGCCGGCACCTTGGCGCCCTCGCCCAGCGTCAGTGCTGCCAGCGCTAGACCCAGCGGGAACTGCGCTTCGATGCTGTGGCCGACAAGACCGCCATAGGCACGCACCGGCGCACCGGCAAACGTCTTGTCGAGGAACGCCTTCTCGCGGGCCACGAGCTCATGGAAACCGGACGTACCGGAGAACACGACGGTCGAGGCCGCATCAAGCTTTTCCGCAGGCTTGGCGAGGTCGCCAAGACGCGCTTCGAGCTTGCCGCCGTCACGCGCGCCGCGGTCGCCGCCGATCGCGTCGATCGAGGCATAGATGCGGGCGCCGCGGGCTTCGGCATATTCGCGCGATTCCAGCACCAGGAAGGCGCCGACCGAACCAAGGATCATGCCGCCGCCATTGTCAGCCTTGCGCGACCAGATCGGGTGCCAGTCGCCAAGCGCGTGGCCCTGGATCGCTTCGATCAGGAGAATGATGTCGAGACGTTCGGCGGAAAAGGCGCCGCCGACGAGCGTGTGCGTCGACTGGCCGGCCTTGATGCGGGCAAAGGCGGTTTCGATCGCCGAGATGCCGGCCGCTTCCTCGCCCATGAAGGTGCGCGACGAACCGGTGACCTTGTGCACGATCGAGATGTTGCCGGCGAGCAGATTGGAAAGCTGGGCGAGGAACAGCGTCGGGCGCAGTTCCGTCGTCAGCTTTTCGTTGAGGAGCTGTTCGCGATCGTTGCGCTTCAGCGCTTCGTCGACGATCAGCGAGTCGACATTGATGTCGCGCTCGCCGCCACCGGCGGCAACGATCATGTCCATGCTGCCGCAGGCTTCGAGATTGTCCTTGAGGCCGGCGTCATCGAGCGCGAGACCAGCGGCGAAGACGCCGAGGCGCTGCCAGTTTTCCATCTGGCGCTGGTCGCCACGCTTGGCGATCTGCTGCGACCAGTCGATTTCCGGCAGCGGATGCACCGGATAGGGGCTGAACTTTTCTGTCTCGACCCGCACGGCCGGCGATGTGCCGGCGGTGAGCAGCGCCAGATGCGGCTCGACGCCGACGCCCTGGCTGGTGACGATACCGACGCCGGTAATGACAACGTCGTTTGCGGATTTGCTCATCTTACTTCTCCGAACCGGCTGTTGCCGAAAGAGCCGCCATCAGACCCACTTCCTCGGCCCGCTTGCGCACGATATCGCCGAGCGGAACCTGATCGAACGGCATCGTCCTCAGTTTCAGCTGGGCGTCGCACACCTTTTTGCCGGCCGAGGTGATCTTCGCCTTGGTGACGGCAAAGCCCGAGCCTTCGTGTTCGAGGAAAGCCTCGATCTCAAGTTCGGCCGAGGGCTCGACGAAGGTGCGCATCTTGGCGCCGTCGACCGACATCAGGAAGGGCATGGCGGCAAAATTGGTGGCGGCCAGCACCAGGAAACCGGAGGCCTGCGCCATGGTCTCGATCAGAAGCACGCCCGGAACCAGCGGATAGCCTGGGAAATGGCCTTCGAACACCGGGCTCTTCTCTGGCACCACGGACCGCGCCGTCAGCCGGCCAGCCGAAAGATCGACCGTTTCGACACGATCGATCATCTGGAAGTATTCAAGGAGCATTGAGGCTCACCCTGTTCGTTTTCGGGCCGTTCGTTTCGGGCTCAAGTAAAAACGCCAATGCCGCCTGTCAAGCGCAGGGCGCGACGGGCGGCATTGGAATTGGTGCGGCAAGGCTCGGGCGAAAGCCCGATCAGCCCTTGGCAGCCCCCAGTTCGTCGATCTTGGCGCAGAGGTTCTTCAGAACGAAGTACTCTTCGGTCGAAACCTTGCCTTCGTTGACTTCCTGCGTCCACTGCTCGAGCGGGATCTTGATGCCGAATTCCTTGTCGATCGCAAACACGATGTCGAGGAAATCCAGGCTGTCGATGCCGAGATCGTCGATCGTGTGGCTTTCCGGCGTGATCGTCTCGCGATCGATCTCGCTCGTTTCCGCGATGATGTCGGCAACCTTGTCGAATGTAGCTGTCACGCGCATACCTCTTTATTCTATGTCGAGTCTCGGCGATCCTATAGGTAAATGCGCTGCAAAAGCCAATGGCCTAGATGGCAACGGTTTGCAAATTGGAAACCGGTGTTGCCAGAGCGCCGCGCGCACAAGGCGCTCTGATGCCCACAGTACGGATAAGCGCATCGGTCAGACCGCCACCGAATGCCGGCCACGGCCGTTACCGAGATAGGCATCAAAGGTAGCCGCCACCGAACGGGCAAAGGGTCGGCCGCGCTCGGTCAGGCGGAAGATGCCGTTCTCGATCGTCGTCAACCCGTCCGCATCGCGCGCCCGAAACAGCCGCGCTTCCTCGATCACGGCGCCGGCCAGCACCGGAAATGCCTGCTCGACCTCTTCAAAGGAGAAGGCGAAACGGCACATGATGTCGGCGATCACTTTTGCCCTCAGCCGGTCGTCCGGCGTGAAGCGGTAGCCGCGAACCGCGGCCAGCCCCGTCCCTTCCACATGACGCAGATATTCACCGGTCGCCGGCATGTTCTGGACATAACCTTGACGAAACTGGCCGATCGCCGAGGCGCCGAGGCCAACAAGCGTTTCCGCGGCATCGTCCGTATAGCCCTGGAAGTTGCGGCGGAGGCGCCCCTCCCGGCTGGCATGCGCCAGGCTGTCTCCGGGCTTTGCGAAATGGTCGATACCGATGGCGTCGTAGCCGGCCGCCACCAGCATCTCCGCCGCACGGGCCATCTGTTCGAAACGCTCGACCACGCCGGGCAGGCTCTCGTCCGGGATCATCTTCTGATGCGTCTTCATCCACGGCACATGCGCATAGCCGAAGAGCGCAACGCGATCGGGATCAAGCGAAAGCACCGCCTCTATCGTGCGCTCCAGCGACTGGAGGCTCTGATAGGGCAAACCGTAGAGAACGTCGCAATTGACCGAGTGCACGCCCCTCGCCCGGGATGCCTCGATCGCACCGCGCGTCTGCTCAAAGGTCTGGATGCGATTGATCGCCTTCTGTACCTCAGGATCGAAATCCTGGATGCCGAAACTCGCCCGTGTCATGCCGATCACGGCCAGCGCATCATGGCGCGCCTCATCGAGGTCGTTCGGATCCATCTCGACGCTGATCTCGCAATCCGGCGCGAAGGTGAAGTGATCGGTGAAGGTGCGCTTGAGCGCGATCATGTCATCCGGCCGGACGAGCGTCGGCGAGCCGCCGCCGAAATGCAGCGCCGTCACCTTGGCCTCGCGGCTCACCCGTCCCCCGATTTCTGCAACTTCGCGATGCAGGCCATGCAGATAGGTCGCAACGGGATCATAGCGCAGCGTCTGCTTGGTCTGGCAGGCACAGAACCAACAGAGCCGGTCGCAATAGGGCACATGGGCATAAAGCGAAATCGCCTCCCCGGCGCCGATCGCATCGAGCCAGCTTTCATAGTCCGCAGCGCCCACGGCCTCGGAAAAATGCGGGGCCGTGGGGTAGCTGGTGTAGCGCGGCACAGGGCCTGAATATTTGAGGATGAGCGCGTCTTCCATCGGTCTCTCCGCTGTCATGACGATGGCATAGGACGAATGGGCAAACGTGCCTTTGATTTTGATCAAGTTGTCGAATTAACACGTTAAAATTGACAATGCGCAATTCAACATGAGACATTGTTTCGCGCTTTCGAAATTAGCACCTGTCAACTCTTGATTTAACGACCTGCATCCTCTTTGGTCATCCTGCTGCATGTTTCCTTTGAAGGATAAACATGCAGCACTTCAAAGTGCTACAGCGACCTTTGTGCGTCAGACGAGACGCGCGGCGCTGTAAGAGCAACGACATGCAGGTAGAAAGAATTGCAGATCGTGAACGAACATCGCCGCAAGGATATCCATAACTCGGACATTCCGACCGTCTGCGCAGCCTGCGAGGCCCGTCATGGCGGCGTTTGCGGAACGCTCACCCCGGATCAGCTTCTCGACCTCTCCCGCCACTCGACACGCCGCAGCATCGAGCCGGGCCGCGAGGTCGTCGGCCAGGGCGAGACGACGGACAGCTACGCCAACATCATCAGCGGTGTCGTCAAGCTCAGCAAGGTTCTGGCTGACGGACGCCAGCAGATCGTCGGCCTGCAGTTCGCGCCCGATTTCATGGGCCGCCCCTTCACCCGCGAAAGCGCGCTGACGGCGGAAGCCGCCGTCAACACCGACATCTGCGCCTTCCCGCGCAATGTCATCGAGCGGCTCGTTTCCGAGGCGCCGGGGCTGGAACACCGACTGCACGAGCAGGCGCTGAAGGAGCTCGACGAGGCGCGCGACTGGATGCTGACGCTCGGCCGCAAGACCGCTCAGGAGAAGGTGGCGAGCTTCCTCTACATCATTGCGACCCATATCGATCCCGAACAGGGGACCGCGAACGAATTCGACCTGCCGCTTTCGCGCGCCGACATCGCCGACTATCTGGGCCTGACGATCGAAACCGTCAGCCGGCAGATCACCAAGCTGCGCAAGGAAAACGTCATCCGCATCGAAAACAGCCGCCACGTCACCGTGCCGAGCCTCGAGCGGCTGATGCATGTCGGCGGGATCGACTGAGCCGCGCTCAGCGGTGGCTGCGAAGACGCTCGCAGATTTGCGGTGTTACACCGAATTTCCCAGCAGCGAAATTTGCCCCTCACCCTACCCCTCTCCCCGCAGGCGGAGAGAGGGAACGTCGCCTGCGGTTAGCCCCCCGAAGGAGGCCGCCGATGATGAAGCGGAAACAGCGCCACAGGTCCCTTCTCCCCGCCTGCGGGGAGAAGGTCCCGGCAGGGGGATGAGGGGCAGCTCCGATCAGCGCGCAATCACGATGCGCGTGTTCTTCAGCCCATGCTCGCGCGTCAGCGCGAAGAACTCGGCGGCGTTGTTCGGATGCAGCCGCACGCAGCCATGCGATGCCGGGCGGCCGAGGCGCTTGATGTCATAGGTGGCATGAATGGCGTAACCGCCATTGAAGAACACCGCATAGGGCATGGGCGCGTCGTCGTATTTGCTCGAGCGATGGTAGCGTGAGAGCCATTTGGCCCTCCAGCTGCCGCGCGGCGTGACATAGCCCCTGCGGGCGGTAGACACCTTCCAGCGGTACATGACGATGCCGTTCTGTTTGACGGTCATGGTCTGCGACGACAGGCTGATATTGGCAATGAGATTGGCGGCGTTCGCCGGCTGAACGGAAAACTGCATCAAAGCGGCAACGAGCACAGTCAAAAACGCATTCCGCATGCTTCTCTCTCCGGGAGGACAAACACTTACCGGTGGAACCAAACGTCCGAAGAGAATAACCGGCCGAGTATGAAGCAATCTTAATACATATGGAAAGCAAAGTCTTAATGCGAAGCACGATTTCGCAAGACGGGAGCCGCCGAAACGATCAAATCATCGCGACGGCAAGAACAAAAACGGTCATCACCGTGCAGGCGCCATAGAATACAGCGATGCCGGCATCGATATCTTCGCTTCGCGCAACGGCGCGACCCGGACCATTGATCATCGGCTCGCTGACCTTGACGCCGCCATAGATGCGCGGACCGGCAAGCTGCAGATCGAGCGCCCCCGCCATCGCCGCTTCCGGCCAACCGGAATTCGGCGAGCGGTGCAGGCCGTGATCACGAAGGGCCGCCGTCAACGCATCCTTGGCGGCGCGCGTGCCACGGTGGATCAGCGCGCCAGCGGCGATCAGCAGGATCGAGAGCCGTGCTGCCGGCAGGTTGGCAAGATCGTCGAGCCGCGCCGAAGCCCAGCCGAAGTGCAGATATTTCGGCGATTTGTGGCCGATCATCGAGTCGGCCGTGTTCAGCATCTTGTAGGCGAGCAGACCGGGCAGACCGGCGATCGCATACCAGAAGGCCGGCGCCACGACGCCGTCGGAGAAGTTTTCGGCGAGGCTTTCGATCGCCGCGCGGCAGACCGCCGGTTCGTTGAGCGTCTTCGGATCGCGGCCGACGATCATCGAAACGGCCGCCCGCCCGCCTTCGAGCCCCCCTTGCCGCAAGCCCTCGGCAACGCGGCGCACATGATCGGCAAGGCTCTTCTGCGCCAGGAAAACCGCGACCAGCACCGCCTCCAGCAGGAAGCCGACCGGACCGAGAGCGGCGAACAAGCGGTGCAGCAGGTGGCCGAACCAGGCGCTGACGGCAAGCAGCAGCACGATGGTGACAACGCCACGAAACCTGGCCGCGCCGTCCTCCAGATTCTCGCGGTTCAACCTGTCATCGAGGAAGCCGATCGCCTTGCCGAAGAAGACGACCGGATGCGGCAGACGCGCCCAGAGCCAGTCCGGGTCACCGACGACGCGGTCGATCACCAGCGCCAGCGCGAGGATGAGAAGGATGGTCTCCGACATTCAGAGCTCCATCCGCGCAAGCGCATCCGCCAGTCGCCGGTCACCCACCGCATCCGGTGCCAGACCGATCCTCAGCCACTCCGGCGCATAGTCGAACTTGCGCGTGAGGATATGCGCCTCGCAGAGCCGCTGCTGCAACAGAGCGGCCCTCGGATGCTCGACCAGCACGAAGAGCCCTGTTCCACCGATCCGCTTGAGCCCTGCTCCATCAAGCGCCGTATCGAGGCCGGCTCGCCGCTCGAGGATACCGGCCGCAATCGCCCTGGTGTCGCCCTGCATCAACGCTTTCGAGATGGTCAGCGCCGGGCCGGAGACGGCCCAGGGACCGAGCCAATCGGCAAAGGACGCAAGCACAGGCTCCGTCGCGACGACGAAGCCGAGGCGCAGACCGGCGAGCCCGAAGAACTTGCCGAAGGAGCGGAAGACGATGAGGTTGCCTTCATCGCGCACATGGCCGGCGACGCTCAACTCCGGCTCAAGATCGCCGAAGGCTTCGTCGACCAGCAGCAGCCCGCCGTTTGCCTTCTGCCTCGCCGCCATCGCCAGAAGTTCGGCGGACGCGAAGGCACGGCCAGTCGGGTTGTTGGGGTTTACCACGATGACCAGGGCATGCTCGGCGCTGAGCGCAGCGGCATCTTCGACGCGATCGACGGCAAAGCCGGCTGCCGACAGCACACGGGCATATTCGCCATAGGTCGGCCCGAAGATCGCGACGCGCCTGTTCGCCGGCGCCTTCCCGTTTTCATTTATGAGACGCGGCAAAAGCTGGATCGCCGACTGGGTGCCCGGCACCGCCAAAGGCAGCACGCCATTGGTGCGGTAATAATCTGCGGCTGCCAGGCGCGCGTCATCCACCGTCTGCCGATCCGGCAGCCGATGCCACGCGCGTTCGGATACTGGGGGCAAGGCGACGGGGCAAGGATTGATACCGGTCGAAAGATCGAGCCAGTCTTCGAAGCGCCCGCCAAAGCGCGCCGCGGCCTCGGTGATGCCGCCGCCGTGGACGATCGGTGCGCTCATGGCGCGCCTGCGATGTCGATGAGATGCATGAAGGAGCCGGCGACATTGCCGCGCCTGAGGCCCGCGTGGCCGAGATCTTCGCCCGCAGCGTCGCTCACCGAAAACAAGCGTTCGGCCGCGCCTTCGGCAACGATGGTCGCATAGTGGAATTCGTGCGCCGTCATGGGTCCATCGAAGAAGGCGTTGTCGACAGGCACGACACGGCGATAGCCGAGGTGCCGCCTGCGCTCGGCAAAACTGGTCGTCAGCGGCAGCAGGCCAAGCATGTCGTAGCGTGCGCCATCAGCGGCGACAAGCCCTTCGCCGAGCACCATGTAGCCGCCGCATTCGCCGAAGATCCGGGCGCCGCGTTCCGCCGCGGATTGCATGCCGGTACGGAAGGTTGAAGCAGCACTTAAGTGCCCCGCATGCAGCTCCGGATAACCACCCGGCAGATAGACGGCGTCGGCCGAAGGATCCGGCGCTTCGTCGGCGAGCGGCGAGAAGAACGAGATTTCGGCGCCGCCCCGCTGCCAGTCGAACAACAGATGCTCGTAAGAGAAGGCAAAGGCGATATCGCGCGCCACGGCGATGCGTTGCCCGAGCGGCCGGAACCGCTCGATCCTCGTGACCGACCCGTGCGGAAAGATCGTCGCAGCGCGGCCGACGGCATCGAGGTCGCAGTTCGCCTCCACGCGTTCGGCAGCAGCCCCGATGAAACCTTCGAGCGCCCCATGCTCGCCCGCCTGCACGAGGCCGAGATGGCGCTCCGGCAGTTGCAGCGCACTGTCCTGCCGCAAGACACCGAAAACCGGCATGCTCACCCGCTCCAGCGCATCGCGCAGCATCATCTCGTGCCGGTCACTGCCGACCTTGTTGAGGATGACGCCAACCACCCGAATATCGTCGCGATGGTCCGCATAACCGCGAACGAGTGCGGCGACCGAATGGGACAGGCGGGCGCAATCGACAACGAGGATGACGGCGAGATCGAGCGTCGCTGCGAGATCGGCGGGCGAACCGGAGCCGTCGGCGGCGCCGTCATGCAGGCCCATCATCGCCTCGACGATCAGCGTGCGGCCACCGGTCGTGGCATGCGAAGCGTTCGCAAGCAGCAGTTCCGGCCGCATTGCCCAGGGGTCGAAGTTGAAACAGGGCTCGCCGGTCGCGGCCGCATGGAAGGCGGGATCGATATAGTCAGGTCCCGCCTTGCCGGGCGCAATCGCAACACCGCGCTTCTTCAGCGCCCGCATCAGCCCGAGCGTCACCGTCGTCTTGCCCGAGCCCGACGACGGTGCGGCGATCAGCAGTCCGCTCATGCCGGGTTCCTGAGAATGCGGTTGGCGAAGGGGTCGGCCGAGAGCTTGCGGCCATCAAGCGCACCGATCCAGTCGAGCGCTGCCCGGAGCCGCACCACCTCGCCGACGACGACGATCGCCGGAGGCTCAAGCCCTGCCGCCTCGACATCGGCCTCGGCGCGCGAAAGCGTCGTTTCGAGCACCGTCTGGTTCGCCGTCGCCGCATTGCAGACAAAGGCGACCGGCTCGTCCGGCGAACGGCCGCCGGCAATGAGGTTGGCGGTGATCGCGCCGATATGTTTCATCGCCATGTACATGACGATCACGGGCGAGCCGCTGGCGATGCCCTGCCAGTTGATGCGATCGGGCACCAGGCCGGAGGAATCGTGGCCGGTGAGGAAGGTGACGGCGTGGTTGACCTCACGATGGGTAACGGGAATGCCGGCATAGGCGAGGCCGCCGATGCCGGCGGTGATTCCAGGCACGATGCGGAACGGGATCTGGTGCTCGACCAGCGTCAGCCCCTCCTCGCCGCCGCGGCCGAAGACGAAGGGATCGCCCCCCTTCAGCCGCAGCACCCGGTTGCCGGCGCGCGCAAGCTCGACCAACCGCAGCGAGATGTCGCGCTGCTTCGGCGACGGCTTGCCGCCACGTTTTCCCGCAAACTCAAGCACGGCGCCCGGTCTGGCGAGCTTCAGGCAATCCTCGTTGACCAGCGCATCATGCACGATCACATCCGACTGGCGCAGCGCATTGGCCGCATGCAGCGTCAAAAGGCCCGGGTCTCCCGGACCGGCGCCGACGAGCCAGACCGAACCTTTCTCGAGCGCCGGCAATTCGGCAAAGAGGTCGTCGATCATGCGTGCTGCCTCACCTGTATACCGGCTCCACCTGACGGTGCGCCTAACTCGACCTGCGAAGAACCGGATCCCATTTCAGAGCAAACCCGGACAAAAGATTGATTCAATTCAACAACATAGAAGCGCATCAGACGACTCCCGCCGCCTGACGGCACCCTTCAACACGCAATGCCGCCGGCCCGGCAAGCGCCGCCGTCGCATGCGCGGAGACGATCTTCGGCACGATCAGCACCGCTTCGCGTCCGGCGCCAACAAGCGCTGCCCCTTCGGCCACGCCGTGACAGCCGGTGTGGGCAAAGACGATCTTGGACGGATTGGCGAGCCGGGAGGCTTCGGCCTCTAGCGTGGCCGCGTCGTAGAAGACTGCAGGAACGGAGAAATGC
Source organism: Ensifer sp. 22460 (assembly GCF_052044935.1). Taxonomy (NCBI): domain Bacteria; kingdom Pseudomonadati; phylum Pseudomonadota; class Alphaproteobacteria; order Hyphomicrobiales; family Rhizobiaceae; genus Ensifer; species Ensifer sp. 22460. The sequence goes on along the minus strand of NZ_JBQENZ010000022.1, from coordinate 115,075 downwards.
TTCGCGGCCGCAAGGATCGCCGGTTCCTCGGCGCGGGCATCGAGCGAGGCGACCAGCCTCAGATCGCCGGCACTGGCACCGGCGTCAGCCAAAGCGCGTTCGGCAAGCGCGATCACCTCTTCGGCCGGCGTGCGGCGCTCGCAGCCGAGCCCGAGCACCAGCCCGGCCTCTTCTTTCATTTGTGCCAGAACGTTATTTTCACGCGATTCCGGACGCAAAACCGCTGCGCACTTTTGCTGGAATTGCTTTGATCCGCTAACCGATGGCATCGGCGGCCGGCTCCCTTCGTCGGTTTTCCTTAACGAAGCGCCGGCTGGAACGAACCGTTCCGGCCGATCTGGACAGCACCGGCTGATGGCCCCCTGGCTGGGTCGGCCGCACCGGACGCTCTTTCAGTCCGCCGAAGCGGACGCCGTCGCATATCCGTCATTTTTACCGGAGCGCGTGAGACCGGTCAAACCGGATTGCGCCATCGCCATGTCGCGATTGACGAAGGCGCACAGTTGCCCGGCGGATCGCGATGACGGCCGTTTCCGATCATCCCACGATTGCCGGCGCCTCCATCCAGAAACACGGCGACTCAGGACAAGCTTTTGATTCCGCGAAAGATTCGAAGGTCGTCCGCCCGGGCGGCCAACAACGCCGCAACAGAAGGCTTTGCAAATCGTGGCCGGCTCTGACACAAGGCGGCAAAACCTCCATACGTCTCCCTCTCCCCGAGTCCCTCCCGTGCAAGATCTCGCCTTCCACCTGCTCGCCTTCTTGTTCGTTGCCGCCTTCATCGCCGGCTTCATCGATTCGATCGCCGGCGGCGGCGGCATGATCACCATTCCCGCCATGCTGATTGCCGGCATTCCGCCGCTGCAAACGCTCGGCACCAACAAGCTGCAGGGGCTGTTCGGCTCGGGTTCGGCAAGCCTTTCCTATGCGCGGCGCGGTCACGTGAACCTGAAAGAGCAATTGCCGATGGCGCTGATGTCGGCGGCAGGCTCCGTGCTGGGGGCGCTGCTTGCAACCATCGTTCCAGGCGACGTGCTGAAGGCCGTGCTGCCCTTCCTGCTGATCGCCATTGCGCTCTATTTCGGGCTGAAGCCGAACATGGGCGACGTCGACCAGCACCGTCGGATCACGCCCTTCGTGTTTACGCTGACACTTGTGCCGCTGATCGGCTTTTACGACGGCGTCTTCGGTCCCGGCACCGGCTCCTTCTTCATGCTCGGCTTCGTCACGCTGGCCGGCTTCGGCGTGCTGAAGGCCACGGCGCATACGAAGTTCCTCAACTTCGGCTCCAACGTCGGCGCCTTTGGCATCTTCCTCTTCTTCGGCGCCATTCTCTGGAAGGTCGGCCTGATGATGGGCGTCGGCCAGTTTCTCGGCGCCCAGGTCGGCTCGCGCTATGCCATGGCCAAGGGCGCCAAGATCATCAAGCCGCTGCTCGTCATCGTCTCGATCGCACTCGCCATCCGGCTGTTGGCAGATCCGATGCATCCGCTCAGAATCTGGCTGGGGCTTTGAGTCCCGGCGCGCGTTCCTGGCTCTCCTAGACTGGAACCAGATGCCGCGACTTAAGTGAACGTCACTTGACTGTCACACCAACGTCGGGCGCGCCTGTGGTCGACCAGCATGAGCATTCTTCGCCTGCTGGCCCGGCGCCGTAACCACATATCTGTTTGGGGGTCTTGCATTGCCGAGGACTGCGCGCTTCTGCACGCGCCTTTGCCTCAGCTTCCGCTGCGGCTCTCTGCTTTCGGCTCATCTTCGGCGTGGGAGCCGCCTTTGCTTTGGCTGCCTGCTGGACCGCGGATGCGCTCGCCTTGGTCGTTTGGGCTGGGCCGGTTTCACTGCATGATGCGATTATCAAAAGCGATGCGATAGCAAACGCAACTCTAGCAACGGTCTTCAAGGTACACCCGCGATCTAAACAATGTGGGCATCTATATGCGTGCTTCCAGAAGCCTCATCAAGGCCCCCCGCACAGAGGGCAACCCTAAACGCGGCTGTGCCGCCGCCTCGATTTGCCCACATTAAACGTCTGATGTCGGGGCATGGACAAAGCTGGTATCGCCTTCCTCATGCTCATCTGCGTTCTCGTCGCTCTCGTAATAAGCATTCTGGCGGTTCGGCCGGATTTGGAGACCGCCCCATCGCCGACGCCTGCAATTGTTCCTGCCAACTAGACTAGATGGAGGAACCAAGGCCTTCGCCGGGTGTTGCTGTAGATCGCAACGACCACCGGGAAAGCCGAATGCGTATAGTCGTGATTGCAATAGTCGCCTCGATCATGAGTATACTTGTTTTCAAGTATGTCGACGGCACGTTCGGCAACTCCGAGATTGCCGCAACGGCCGAGGAACTCTCGGACCACTAAGAACGATCAGGACGGCCAACGCAGGATCGCTTCCTGGAAACTGAAGGCGACCACCCTGCGCATAGATGTCGGTCATTGGGTGGTCATGGGGCGATGTCTGAATCTAGGCAATGTGCGGATATGGCGGTGAAATCCTCCCTAGGGCCTGACGAGCATTCCCTGTCATCGACACTCGCTGATACAAAATGCGCTAACCAAAACGAAAGTCGAGTGCGCACCCCCTTGAACCTCTAGCCGCTAGAGATTGCAACTTGCAGGAAATGCGTCGCGGAAGTCGGGCGAGCCAGAGACTGTGAGACAGGCGCCCGGCCGCAAGCGTCCCCCTGTCGTTGCCCAGAGGTTCCAATGTTCACCACCCTGCCCGCCATCCTGATGCTTATCGTCGGCCTGTTCACGCTGGCGCTGGCAGCGCTGCGCCGCGTTCAATCCGGCCGCTCACCCGTCGTGCTGACCTATGGCGACGATGCCGAGGGGTTTGCAGGCAAACTCTTTCGCGTGATCGTGGCGGCGCTGGTGGTTCACCTGCTGGCGGTCGCCGCCTTTCCGCAGGTTGTCGACGCGGGATTCGGCCGCATCCCGGCCCTGGACACGCCGTCCATCGCCGCGATCGGCCTCGTGCTGATGGCCCTCGGCGGCGGGCTGACCATGCTGTCGCAATCGGCGATGCGCCGTTCCTGGAAGATCGGCATCCCTGAGAAACAGGACGCGCCGCTCGTGACCTCAGGCCTCTACGCCTTCTCGCGCAACCCGATCTATGTCGGCATGGTCACGGCGCTGATCGGCACTGTGCTGGCGGTGCCCAACGTCGTCTCGGTGGCGCTGGCGCGTTCCGCCTGGATCTCGATCTCCTACCAGATCCGCATGGAGGAAACCCACCTCTCCCGCGTTTTTGGCGAGGCATACAGTGCCTATTGCGGGCGTGTCCGCCGGTGGATCTGACTTCGACCATTCGCGCGGCTCACATTGTGCGAACGCGGCCGGACTTTAAAACACCGCCAAAAGCAGCGCCCCAGCGGCAATCAACACGACGCCGAGCCAGTTCATCAGGTTGAGTTTTTCGCCGAGGAAGAGAACACCGAAGATCGCGACCATGACGATCGACAGCTTGTCGATCGGCGCCACGCGGGCGGCGTCTCCGAGTTTCAGCGCCCGGAAATAGGCAAGCCACGAAGCGCCCGTGGCAAGGCCGGACAGTGCCAGGAACAGCCAGGTGCGGCCCGGGATTTCCGAAGGTTTCTGCCACTGCCCGGTCGCAGCCACAATGCCGGCGAGCACGCAGAGGATGACGACGGTGCGGATCAGCGTCGCGAAGTCGGAGTTGATCTGCGCGACCCCGACCTTGGCGAACACAGCCGTCAGGGCAGCGAAGGCTGCCGAAAGCAGCGCCCAGAACTGCCAGCTCTGGCTCATCAGAACTCGACGCCCTGCTGCGCCTTGATGCCAGAGCGGAACGGATGCTTGATCAGCTCCATCTCGGTGACGAGATCGGCAATCTCGATCAGGTCTTCCTTGGCGTTGCGGCCGGTGAGCACCACGTGGGTCATATGCGGCTTCTCTTCCTTCAGGAAGCGAACGACTTCGGCAACGTCGATATAGTCGTAGCGCAGCGCGATATTGATCTCGTCGAGCAGCACCATCGAGTTGCGCTCGTCGCGGATCAGTTCCTTCGCCTTTTCCCAGGCCTTTTCCGCCATCGCCACATCACGCGCGCGGTCCTGCGTTTCCCAGGTAAAGCCTTCGCCGAGCGTGTAGAACTGGCAGACGTCACCGAAATGCTTTTCGATCAGTTCGCGCTCGCCCGTTGCCATGGCGCCCTTGATGAACTGCACGACGGCGCAGGGCATGCCGTGGGCGATATGGCGGAAGATCATGCCGAAACCGGCGGTCGACTTGCCCTTGCCCTTGCCGGTGTTGACGATGATCAGGCCCTTCTCGTCGGTCTTCGTCGCCATGATCTTTTCGCGGGCGGCCTTCTTCTTCGCCATCTTCATGGCGTGGCGGGCATCGTCCTTCTCGGCAACAGGTTCGCCGCTGTTTGTCGTCTCATCGCTCATGATAACTCCCTCAATTCCGGTTGGCGGGATCGATGCAAAACCGCAGCTCTGATCCCGCATCTGTTCCTTTTCCGTATTTCACTGAACGCGAAACGGAACCCAAGTCTTTGCTTCCAGGCAATTCCGGACGGAAAACCGTGCCCGGAGCTGCTCTATTCGTTGCCGGCGCGAAGCCGGGTGGCGGCGCTGCCACCAAGTTCAAACCGCGCCGAGTTCGAGCGCGGGGTCCAGAGATTGCGGTCGATCGCTTCCAGCAGCCGCTCGGCAAGCTCGGCAAAGGCGGCGGGGTTCTTGTCGCGCAGAAACTCCGCCACCCGCTCGTCGACGACGAAGGCCTGATAGGCGGCCTCGAAGTGATGGTCGCGCACCGCACCGGTGGTCGCGGCAAAGGCGAACATGTAGTCGACGGTGGCGGCGATCTCGAAGGCGCCCTTGTAGCCGTGGCGCATGACGCCATCGATCCACTTGGGATTGACGACGCGCGCCCGAACGACGCGGCCGATCTCTTCCTCCAGCGAGCGGATGACCGGCTTTTCCGGCCGGGAATGGTCGTTGTGGTAGATCGCCGGCCTGGTGCCACCGAGATGCTCGGCGGCAGCGCTCATGCCGCCTTCGAACTGGTAATAGTCGTCGCTGTCGAGCAGGTCATGCTCGCGGTTGTCCTGGTTCTGCACCACCGCTTCGATGGTGCGCAGCCGCTCCTCGAAGAGATCGCGTTCGGCCTTGCCCTCTTCGCCGGCGCCATAGGCGTAGGCGCCCCAGGTGAGGTACGCCTCGGCGAGATCGGCTCTGCTGTCCCAGCCTTTCTCATCGATCAGCGCCTGCAGGCCTGCGCCATAGGCTCCGGGCTTGGCGCCGAAGATGCGATAGGAGGCGCGACGCGCGGCCTCTTGAGCCTCGACGCCTTCTGCCTCCAGCCGCTGGCTTTCCGCCCGCATGCGCGCGGCGATCATGTTGTCGGCATCGTCCTCCTCCAGCGCGCCGACGGCGCGGATCGCCTTGTCGAAGAGGGCGATCTGGTCCGGGAAGGCATCGCGGAAGAAACCGGAAATGCGCAGCGTTACGTCGACGCGCGGCCGGCCGAGCATGGCAAGCGGCACGATCTCGTAGCCCGTGACCCGGCGTGAAACCATGTCCCAGACGGGCTTGGCGCCGATCAGCGCCAGCGCCTGGGCGATGTCGTCGCCGCCGGTGCGCATGTTCGCCGTGCCCCAGGCGGTGAGGCCAAAGGAGGAAGGCCACTCGCCGTGATCCTGCAGGTAGCGGCGGATCAGCAGTTCGGCGGATTTTTTGCCGAGCTCATAGGCGGCAGGTGTCGGCACGGCGCGGCTGTCGACGGAGTAGAAGTTGCGCCCCGTCGGCAGCACGTCCGGGCGGCCGCGGGTCGGCGCGCCGGAAGGACCGGGGGCGACAAAGCGGCCGTCGAGGCCGGTGAGAAAGCCCGCCATTTCGGCAGCGCCGGAGCCGGAGATCGAGGGCTTGAGACGCGTCTCGATTTCGTCGAGCACGGCTTGCGTGTGGGTCCAGTCCGCTGGGCAAGGCTGCTCACCCGAGACGAGGCTTGCGGCGAGGAGCTCGATGCGTTCGACGGTGTCACCGTTGGTGCGCCAGGGGGCGTCGGAGATATCGGTGAGGATCGATGGTTTTACGCCGGTCCAGACGTCCGACATGACGCAATCGAGCGGGTCGAAGGCGAACCCCGCATCCGCCGCGATCGCCCGCTGCAGGCTCTGGTCCCCGCCTTCACCAAGCCCGCGCGGAACGCGGGCCAGTGCCACGGTCAGATCGGTCAGCAAGCGCCCGTCCGGCGCCACGCCGAAGATGTGCAGGCCGTCGCGGATCTGCATTTCCTTGAGGTCGCAGAGATAGGCGTCGAGCTTTTCCAGCGCCTTGTCGTCGCTGTCGCCCTTGTCGATACCGGCATCGCTGTCGAGGCCGATGTCGCGCACGAGGTCGAGGATCTGGCGGCTCAAGAGCCGCAGCCGTCGCGGGTCGCCGCCGGCGGCGTCGTAATATTCGTCGACCAGCGCCTCGAGGTCCTTGAGCGGCCCGTAGGATTCAGCGCGCGTGAGCGGTGGCGTCAGGTGGTCGATGATGACGGCGCTGGTGCGGCGCTTGGCCTGCGTGCCTTCGCCCGGATCGTTGACGATGAACGGATAGATATGCGGCAGCGGCCCGAAGATCGCCTCGGGGTAACACGTCTCAGACAGCGCCAGCGCCTTGCCCGGCAGCCATTCGAGATTGCCGTGTTTGCCCATATGCACGATCGCCTGCGCGCCGAACTGATGGCGCAGGAAGGCATAGAAGGCGAGATAGCCATGCGGCGGCACCAGGTCCGGCGAGTGGTAGCTTTCCTTCGGATCGATGTTGTAGCCGCGCGCCGGCTGGATGCCGACGATGACATCGCCGAAGCGGGCGAGCGGCAGCGCGAAGGCGCCGTCGAGGAAGAACGGATCGGCCTCGGGCGCGCCCCAACGGCCGCCAACTTCATCCTGAATCTGTTTCGGAAGCGAATCGAAGAAGGCGTTGTAATCGCTGAGCGAAATTGTTTCTCTAATTTCACGATCACGGCCTGCCGCATTGGTCGGCCCGGCCATCAGGTAACGCATCAGCGCGTCGCCATCCTCCGGGACGTCGCCCACCGCATAGCCTTCTGCCGTCATGGCACGCAGCACTTCGACGGTGCCGGCCGGTGTGTCGAGACCGACGCCATTGCCGAGGCGCCCGTCGCGGTTCGGATAATTGGCCATGACGATGGCGATCCGCCGGTCGGCGGGTTCGGTGCGACGCAACTTCGCCCAGTTGACGGCAAGGCTGGCGGCAAAACGCACCCGATCTTCGAGCGGCTCATGCCCGACAATGTTAGCCTCGACTTTCGCATCGTAGATCGACGCCGCCTTGAACGAGACGGCGCGCGCAAGGATGCGGCCATCGACCTCCGGTAGCGCCACGTTCATCGCCAGATCGCGCGCCATCAGCCCCTGCGGCGATGTCTCCCATTGCTGCCGTGATGAGCCGGAGAAGATCACCTGCAGCACCGGCGCGCCGGTTGATTCCAGCACCGTCGGCTGACGATCGGCGCCGGGCGAAGAAACGGCAAAGCCGGTGGCATTCATCACCACGTCGGGTGGGGCTTCGGAAAAGATCGATTGCAGCGTGCCGACGGAGACCGCATCCTTGAGGCTGGAGACGAAGACCGGCAGTGCCCGAACCCCTTGCACCTTCAGCGCATCGATCAGCGCTTCGACCGGCCGCGTCTCGCCGCTCTGGACGAGGGCGCGGTAGAAGCAGATGGCGATGGTGGGATTTGCGCATGCGGGGGCTCCAGCCCCCACAACACTCAACCAATCCGAAACCCCGATCACGCCCCGCCCCGGCCACCAGATGCCGGCTTTCAGCAAAGGCTTGGCCGGCTGCGGTTTCTCGGCGCCTGAAACCAGCGCCTCGGCATAGTCGAGGAACAGGCCGGCATTGTCGGCGCCGCCCTCGTTGAAATAGGCCCAGAGCCGCTGGCGGTCATCGGCCTCAACCGTAGAAAACGGTTCAAGGCCCGGGTCCGGCTTGTCGTCGCCCGGCAGCACCGCGATCTGGAAACGGTGGGTGACGGCGGCCGCATGCAAGGCTTCGAGCAGATAGCGGAAATAGCTGGCGCCACCGAGCGGCCGGACGACGATCAGCCTCGCATGACGCGCCGTGCGCTCGACATAGGTGTCGACCGACATCGGATGCATCAGGTTCATCAGGCTCGCAATGCGCAGGCTCAGGCCACCGTCACGCCGGCCGTGGGCGGCGGCGATCGAGGAGAGCTCGGTGTCGGCGGCAGACAGGAACAGGATGTCGGCCGGCGTTTGCCCAAGGTCGATCGCCTCGTTGCCGTCGGCGATCGTTCCTTTCTGGGCGAGAAGCAGATGCATGGTCTTGTCCGTTCGGGCAATTCCGAACGGAAACGCGTGAAGCGGCTTCCGTCCGGAATTGCGTTATTTCAATGCGTTAGATCATTTCATTCAATGAACGATCAGACGAGCGCAGCAATCGCAGCGCGAACCGCCGCCTCGTCCATGTCGTGCAGGCCGATGACGACGAGACGCGTGCCGCGCTTTTCGCCGGCCGCCCAGGCGCGATCGTAATACTGGTCGATGCGGGCACCGACCGCCTGGATCAGCAGGCGCATCGGCTTGCCAGGCACATCGGCAAAACCCTTGAGACGCAGCACGTCGTGCTCTGATATCACGCCCTTGAGGCGATCGATGAAGGCGGCCGGATCGGCGATGGCGCCGAGCTCGACGACAAAGCTGTCGAACTCGTCATGGTCGTGCTCCTCGCCCGCCTCATGCTCCATCTCGTGATGCGACTTGCGGTTGGCGATATCGCTTTCGGTGCCGACGCCGAGGCCAAGCAGGATGGCGGCGGCCACCTCGCCGTTCTTCGCCTCGATCATGGTCGGCTTGCGGCTGGTGCGCGAGGAAACCTCGTCGCGTACCGCCTTGAGGCCGGACGCGTCGATCAGATCGGTCTTGTTGAGCACGATCAGGTCGGCAGCGGTCAACTGATCCTCGAACAGTTCCTCGATCGGGCTTTCATGGTCGAGATTGTCGTCCTCGACGCGCAGCGCATCGACCTTGTCATGGTCATCGGCAAAGCGGCCGGCGGCAACGGCAGCGCTGTCGACCACGGTGACGACGCCATCGACGGTGACTTCACTGCGGATATCCGGCCAGTTGAAGGCGGCGATCAGCGGCTGCGGCAAAGCCAGGCCCGAGGTCTCGATGATGATATGATCCGGGCGGTTTTCGCGCTCGAGCAGCTTGGTCATGGTCGGGATGAAATCATCGGCCACGGTGCAGCAGATGCAGCCATTGGTAAGTTCGATGATGTCGTCCTCGCTGCAGGCCTCCGCACCGCAGCCCTTCAAGACGTCGCCGTCGACGCCGAGATCGCCGAACTCGTTGATGATCAGCGCGATGCGCTTGCCGTCGGCGTTCTGCAACAGATTGCGGATCATCGTCGTCTTGCCGGCGCCGAGGAAGCCGGTGATGACAGTCGCCGGGATCTTGCCGTGGCTGGTTCTCGCAGTGGTCATTATTCAACCCTTCATTTTCAGCGGCAAACCGGCCGCGACAAAGTAAACTTCAGCGGATTTCTCCGCAACGATCTGGTGAAGCCGGCCGGCATGGTCGCGAAACTCGCGCGCCATGCGGTTCTCGGGCACAATGCCGAGGCCGACCTCGTTGGAAACGAAAACGAGGCGCGCCTGCGCCTGCGGCAGGTAGGCGGCGAGCGCTGCGAACTCCGCCTCGATGTCGCGCTCCTCGAGCATGAGATTGGTGACCCACAGCGTCAGGCAGTCGATCAGCACGACGTGATCGGGATTATCGATGCGACTGAGGATGCCGACGAGATCGACCGGCTCCTCATGCGTCGTCCAGCCTTCGCCGCGGCGCATCTTGTGATGGTCGATGCGCGCGCGCATTTCGTCGTCCCAGGCGCGGCCGGTGGCGACATAATGTTTGGTGAGACCGGACGCTTCGACGAGCTTCTCGGAAAAGCTGGATTTGCCGGAACGGGCGCCGCCGAGGACCAGAACGGGTCCGGCGCTGGGATTGCTCATCGCGACCGCGCCAAGGTCAGCGGCAGATGGCAACAGCCGTTCGACGCGCCGGCGGCGCGTTCGGGAAAGTATCTGAGAGCCAAAACAACCTCCGTGATGGCGTTGGAGACGACACGTCTCCTCGGGCGGAATGCCCATGTCGGGTGGCAGGTCTCCTGGCTCACGGCGTCACGAGGCCCCACATCGCCTCGCTCAGAATGGACGAGGTTCCGATGTCAGGACCCGAGCGGCCCGCCTCACCTTCCCGGCGCTTTCCGGTGCCACAGCGAACCTTTGCGCGTCGTCTCCGACGCGCGGCGCTGTGGGCGGCTTCGTGAAAGGCGGACGATTCGTAGAAGAAGAGGCGTCCAACCCGGCTGATCACGATGCCACGCCAGTGGCTTTTCCGGCTCGATCCCGACCTGCTTCGATTGCCCCATGCAATCGGCTGACAGCCCGATTCTGAACCCGATGGCGAACCCTGACCGTTCTACAGTCGCGGGGTCGGCTGCGATAAGGATGCCCGATTTGGGTCCATCCGTCACATTCCCAATTATTCCCCCCGATCGCCACGACAAGGGGGAACCATCCAACATCCGATGATTAGGAAGCGGGCGCCGCAAAGTCAATCGACGCTTGCGACACCTCCCCGGCCGACTTGCGTCGCGCGACGATTTGTCGAGCGCGAAGCCGCACCGGACATTAGGCGAATGGCAGATCGCGAACGAACATATTTTAGCAATTACAGATGTTGCGTTAAACTGCAGCGCCGCGCGTCCTATGGACGCGCAAAGGTCGCTGAACCATCCCGCAACCGACCCGAGGGGCTTCGTTTATCCGGTAGGCACATGGAACGCAGGCTCGCCGCCGTGATGATTGCCGACGTTTGCGGCTATGGGCTGCTTACCCAGGCCGACGAGGAGGGTACCTGCGCCCGCTTTCAGGCCGACCTGCACGAACTATTCGAACAAAGCATCGAGACGCATCGCGGCCGGTTGATCAAGACCATGGGCGACGGCCTGCTGGTCGAGTTCCACAGCGTCGTCGAGGCGGTCCGATGTGCGGTCGAGGTGCAGCGCGCCAAATCTGAAAGTCGCGGCGTGGACGCGGGGCGGCTGCAATTTCGCATCGGCATCAATCTTGGCGACGTGATCGTCGAGGGCGACGACATTCACGGCGATGGCGTCATCATCGCCGAGCGCCTGCAGAGCCTGGCCGAACCGGGCGGCATCGTCATCTCCGGCACCGCCTATGACCAGGTCGAGAAGCACCTCGACGTCGGTTTCGTCTTTCTCGGCGAGCAACGCCTGAAACACGTCGAAAAACCGGTTCGGACCTACCGTCTCTGGCTGGACGAAGCCCACGCCGGCAAGCCGAAGGCCAAAGCACACCGTGGAAGACGCTGGGTCGCGCTGGCCGCGGCATCTGCCCTGGCATTCGCAGCCGCCGTCGGTGCCGCCTGGTGGCGCCCGTGGCAGCCGCCTGCCGACATCCGACCGGCTCAGGCCGTGGACTTCAGCCAGGCAGACAAGCCCTCGATCGCCGTGCTTCCGTTTGCCAATGTCAGCGATGACCCCAAGCAGGAATTTTTCGCCAATGGCATGACCGACGGCCTTATCACCGAACTGGCCCAGATCTCCGGCCTGTTCGTCATCGCGCGCAACTCGACGTTCACCTACAAGGGCAAGTCGGTGACAGCCAGGCAGGTGTCGGAAGAGCTCGGTGTCCGATATGTGCTTGAAGGCAGCGTCCAGCGTGCCGGAGAGCAGCTTCGCATCAATGCTCAGCTCATAGATTCCCTTGATGGCGGACACGTCTGGGCCGGAAAGTTCGACGGATCGCTCACCGACGCCTTTGCGCTGCAGGACGAAGTGATGCGCGGCATTGCCGAAGCGCTTGCGTTGCGGCTGGACCCTGACCAGCAGATGGCCTTCGGGCGCAAGGAAACGGCCGTGCCGGCGGCCTTTGATGCGTTCCTGCGCGGCTGGGAGCATCACCGGCGCACCACGCCCGAAGACTTCGCGAAGGCACTGCCCTACTTCGACCAGGCGATTGCGCTCGATCCCGCCTATGGACGTGCCTATGCCGCCGCAGCCATGGTCTATGCGCGCATTTATCTGTGGCGCTGGCACTATCAGCTGGGCATCACGCGCTTCGAGGCGCGAGCCAAGGCGCGGCAGTTTCTGCGGATGGCGCAGAAACATAAGACGGCACTCACCTATCAGGCAGCGGCCCTCCTTGCCGAAGCGGATTGGCGGCATGCCGACGCGCTCGCAGACCTTAAGGAAGCGATCGCGCTGGAACCCGGCGACTCCTGGAGCTACGCATTGACGGCCTTCGTGCTGACATCCGCCGGCCGGCCGGCGGAGGCCCTGCCCTATATCCGCACGGCGATCCGCCTCGATCCGCACTCCCCGTCCTTCTTCCTGTACGTCCTCGGCCTGACGCAGTTCAGCCTGGAGGATTTCGAAGCGGCAGCGGCAGCGGCGAAAAGCAGTATCGCACTCAACCCCCAGGATGACGGTCCTTTCCTTCTCCTTGCCTCTGCCGCCGGACATCTCGGTCACCGCGCGGAGGCTGAGGCGGCAGTCGCCCGCTACGACGCGCTTCGCATCAGCCGTGGCGGAACGCCCGTCTGCATTTCAGAGCGCCCGCCGCTGGACCTGGCGCAGCCGCATGCCAGCGAGAAGCTCTATCAGGGACTGCGTCTGGCGGGCGTGCCTGAGACCCTGATGAACACCGACGTCAGCATTCGCGACAGGCTGCCAGCCGATGAGCTCCGTTCGTTGTTCTTCGGGCACCGGTTGCGTGGACGCATGCTGGATTCGGGCGAGGAACAAGAAGCTGTCGTTTCGCCCGAGGGCATCGCCACCTTGACGGGAGACTGGGCTTCGCTCGGCGCCGGCAGGATGAGCAACGTCGAGGTCCGGTTCGAGAAGGACGAGGTTTGTTTCCTGTGGCTGAAAACGACGAACCTTTGTGGGGTGGTCTCGCGGAACCCCGGAGGACTGAGCGCCCGGGAAAACGAGTTCATCTGGTACCATGGCGACAGAGCCTTCACCTTCTCGCAGGTGCGCTAGCCATGGCAGAAGCGACGCAGGCGCCAAACCGGTTGCGGCCCTAGTGCGTCACCCGCTGCAGCACGCTGAACTGGAAGGCCTGGGTCGAATTCCACGGGGTCGTGTGCTGGTGCTTGACATGCTCGACAAGCCGGAAGGACGGTCCGATCACTTCGGCGAGTGCCGCCGGATCGTAGCGCACCACCGGTAGGCCACTGCAGCGCTCCGGACCATCGGGCGCGAAGGTGGCGATAACCGCGTACCCGCCAGGCGCGACGGCCGCCGTCAGGCGCTCGATATAGGCAGCCCGGTCGTCCGGATCGGTCAGGAAATGAAAGGCGGCGCGGTCGTGCCAGATGTCGTAGGTCCGATCCGGCCGCCACGCGGTCACATCGGCCGCAACCCAGTGGACCGCGTCGGCCCGCAGCCCGAGCCTTGCCCTGGCGGCATCGAGCGCCGCCGGCGACAGATCGAGCACCGTAACTGATTTCATGCCCTCGTCGAGCAGCGCATCCACCAGCCGCGAGGCGCCGCCGCCGACATCGATCAGCGACGCGGTGGCGATCGTCACGTGCCTGCGGATGAGATCGAGCGAAACGGCGGGCGCATCTTCGAACCAGCTGACCCCCGCTTCGCCTTTCGATTGATAGGCTTTGTCCCAATGGGCTCGTCTGGTTTCGTCCTGCATTGCAACACCTGTCTCCGAGCGCGCGGCCGTAGTTGAGCGCTCCTTTCTTCCCAGTGAATTCTACAGCGGAACGGTGGAAGATGCTGGGGTTTGAGGCTGGTCCCTTCTGTCGCCCGGATCCCGACGATCTCCGCTGACGCCCCCTTCTTCGGCTATCTGCCAAGCAGCCCGTCCAGCCAGCGCCGGTCGAGTACCGCCTCCAGCTCGCCGGCGACATCGTCAAGCGCCGCGTCCACCGACTGGCGGTAGTTGCTCGCCCCGCCTTCGATGCCGAAACTCTGCAAAAGTGCTGTGCGATAGGCGTCGCTCGTGAACAGCCCGTGCAGATAGGTGCCCATCACCCGGCCGTCGGCAGAAAGCGCGCCATCCGCACGGTTGTCGATGCGCACCGAAGGCCGGTCGCAATCGGCCCCTTGCGTCTTGCCCAGGTGGATCTCGTAGCCCTCAAGCGCCACGTCATGCTCCAGCGACCAGGCGCGGCTGTTGCGCACCGTCTTTTCCGGCGCCATCTCGGTCTCGACGTCGAGAAGCCCGAGGCCCTCGACGGCGCGCTCGCCGCCTTCGATACCGAGAGGATCGGTCACGCGCCGGCCGAGCATCTGGTAGCCGCCGCAAATGCCGATGACACGGCCGCCGCGGCGCACATGGCGCTCGAGATCGCGATCCCAGCCTTGCGCCTGAAAATCGATGAGGTCGCCGATGGTCGATTTCGACCCGGGGATGACGACGAGGCCGGCATCGGCGGGGATCGGGTTGCCCGGCCGGACGAAGACGAGATCGACCTCCGGCTCGGCGGCCAGCGGATCGAGGTCATCGAAATTGGCGATTCGCGACAGCACCGGCACGGCAACCTTCAGCGCCCGTCCCTCGCCGCGCGTCAGTTTCTCCAGCACGACCGAATCTTCTGCCGGCAGCCTGGCTGCTGCCTTCAGCCATGGCACGACGCCGAAACAGGGCCAGCCGGTGAATCGATTGACGGCGGCGGTGCCATCATCGAACAGCGTAACGTCACCGCGGAACTTGTTGATGAGGTACCCGGTGACCATGCGCCGGTCCTCGTCCGAAAGGATCGCATGGGTGCCGACGAGCGAGGCGATCACCCCGCCGCGGTCGATATCGCCCACGAGCACGACCGGCACGTCGGCGCGTGTCGCAAAGCCCATATTGGCGATGTCGCCGGCGCGCAGGTTGATCTCGGCCGGCGAGCCTGCGCCCTCCACGACCACGAGATCGGCGCCGACCGAGATCTGTTCGAAGCTTTCCAGCACGGCGCCAAGCAGCTTCGGCTTCAGCGCCTGGTACTCCCGGCCTTTGGCCTGCCCCGCCACCTTACCCTGCACGACGATCTGGCTGCCGACATCGGACTGCGGCTTCAGAAGCACCGGGTTCATATGCACGGACGACGGCACGCGCGCGGCCAGCGCCTGCAGCCATTGCGCCCGGCCGATCTCGCCGCCGTCGTCGGAAACGGCGGCGTTGTTCGACATGTTCTGCGGCTTGAACGGCCGGACCTTTAAGCCCTGATTGGCGGCGAGCCGGCAGAGCCCCGCCACCAGTACCGATTTTCCGACATCCGAGCCGGTTCCCTGCAACATGATCCTGCGTGTCATGCGGCCATCGGTAACACTGAAACGGTCAGCGGCAAAGGTCTGTTTCGACACGATTTCGCCGCAATTGAGCGAGGCTTCTCACGCATTGTTTCGGCCTTTCGCAAGGCTTGTCGAAAATGCCGCGGCTGGTAGCCAAAATGCGACATCACGTGGCGAGTTTGGCATTCATTTTGTTGCGGCGCACACCTATATCAACGGCATAGCAACAAGCTCCGGGGGATAGGCCTCCGGCCTCTCAAGGTTCACGTCCATGCTGTACATCTTCAGCAAGCCCAACTTCGTTCAGATCGCCTGGAACTCCAAGGTTCCGACCAGCCAGTCGCGCGTGCGCAACCTCGTCGTCGACGCCCCCTTCGGCCCGCTCGGCTTCATCCGTACGTCGAACGTCGGCTAGGTCCGCGATCGGGGCGTAGATGCCCCTTCGAGCTCTCCTCCCAGAGCCTCCTCCACCGCCCCATCCGGGGCGGTTTTTTTATGTCCGGGATGGTGCTGAAATGCGAAGGCCGCATCAACCTCGACAGAGGGATGCGGCCGCCAAAAAAACGCCTGGTCACTTCGGGGTAACGCACCGAAGGTTCGCTTGAAATCCGGGACGCACTACCTGATCCGGACCCGCGGCAGTCCCCCGCCGCGAGAAGAACAATTAGCTGGACATCGTTACCGGATGGTTATTGAGGATTTAACCAAAGATGAATTCCGGCTTTTTTTGAATTTTTTTCGCGACATGCGCGACAATCGCCGTGACGCAATCACGACAGGAAACGTCAGGATCTCGACAGGGATTCGAACGATGTGGCGCATAGCGCCATTTTTTGCGGCAGGAATTGTCGGTATTGCTTAAATTCGGCCTTCCTCATGCTCAAAAAGCGCCCGCCGGCGATGTCGCAGACAGAACGCGTAAAGAGCGGCGGCGACCCGACGTTCCGATTGAAGAGGTTGATTTCTCAATGAGAATACTTAGGCTTGGCTGGCGGTATAAGAGGAGATTGGCTGGCGACAGGGTTCCGCGGCCAGGGCTGAAAACGAACTCCCGCACCGTCCGCAGCAAGGGTGAACCTTGGCTTAATTTGATGCCGAACCCCAGGCTGCATAGTTGCTCCGGGTGACGGAGGATGCTCGGCATCCGCCGTGGGTTCCCGTTTGGAAATTGGCTGCAAATAAAGACTGGGAGGTCTTGCAACATGAAGAAACTCCTCGCTTCCACCATTCTCGCCGCGGGCCTCTATGCTCTGGCGGGTTCCGCGCAGGCTGCGGAATGCGGTGAAGTCAGCATTGCCGAAATGAACTGGGCTTCCGCCGGCGTCGCCGCCCAGGTGGACAAGTTCATTCTCGAAAACGGTTACGGCTGCACCGTGACGCTGGTCACCGGCGACACCATGCCGACCTTCGCTTCCATGAACGAAAAGTCGCAACCCGACATGGCGCCGGAACTCTGGGTCAACGCCGTGCGCACGCCGCTCGACGCCGCGATCAAGGAAGGCCGACTGATCGAAGCCGCCAAGATCTTGAGCGAAGGCGGCATCGAGGGCTGGTGGATCCCGAAATTCCTCGCAGACGCGCATCCTGACATCAAGACGGTGCAGGACGCCCTGAAGCATCCGGAACTCTTCCCGTCGCCGGAAGATTCGTCGAAGGCCGCCGTTCACAATTGCCCGTCGGGCTGGAACTGCCAGGTCTCGACCGCCAATCTCTATCGGGCACTGGACGCGGAAAAGGCCGGCTTCCTGCTGGTCGATACCGGTTCGGCCGCCGGCCTTGACGGCTCGATCGCCAACGCCTTCGAAAAGAAGACCGGCTGGCTCGGCTACTACTGGGCGCCGACCGCCATTCTCGGCAAGTACGAAATGACCCGCCTCTCCTTCGGCGTCGACCACGACAAGGCCGATTGGGACGCCTGCACCGCCGTGCCGGACTGCCCGACACCGAAGGTCAACTCCTACCCGGTTTCCGACGTCTACACGGTCGTGACCAAGTCCTTCTCCGAGAAGGCCGGCGTCGCCATGGATTACGTCAAGGCGCGCAAGTGGGACAACGGCACCGTCAACAAGGTTCTCGCCTGGATGGACCAGAACCAGGGTACCAACGAGGATGGCGCCAAGCACTTCCTCGCCGAGTTCCCGGACATGTGGACCCAGTGGGTGAGCCCGGAAGTGGCCGAAAAGGTCAAGGCGGCACTCTGACACGACACAAGGGCAGGCGCGCCGTCCCTGACGGCCGCCTGTCCGTTCCGGTTGTGATATCGGAACGGGGACAATGCAGCGCTCTTGCGGGTTCCGTTCGAACGCGCGTCGTTCCAGAGGCGGCGAAGCGAGGCCGTCCGCGTCGCAAACAGTAAAGCGGACGCCACATTTCGCTGACACAGTTCAAGAGCCGGGCCCAAAGAGGTCACCAGCAGTGTGCGCAGGCATCGACGCAAATCGATGCCGAGACGCAACCGGCGAGACAAAAGACTTCCGGCCAAGAAGGGGATACATATGGCATCCATCTGCAGTGTCTTGCCAGCTTTGCTCTGCAAGTTCCCTGCCATTGACGAAGGCACGATCCGGCTCGCTCGCAAGACCGTCGACGACGGCTTCAAGGGATTCGTGCGGTCCTATGGCGACATCATCGACAGGATGGTCCAGCCGCTTCAATGGTTCCTGAACTACCTCGAAAGCCTGTTCGTCGGCTCGCCCTGGATCCTGGTCCTGGTGCTCATGGTGGCGGTCGTCTATTTCGGCAGCCGCAACATCAACGTCACCATCGGGACGGCGCTGTCGATGATCGCCATCGGCCTTGTCGGGCTTTGGAACGACACGATGGTCACGCTTGCGATGGTCACCGTCTGCACGCTCATCTCGATCGTCATCGGCATTCCGATCGGCATTCTGATGGCGCGCTCGGACCGGGTGCAGGCCTTTATCAACCCGATCCTCGACGTCATGCAGACGATGCCGAGTTTCGTCTACCTGATCCCTGTCGTCATGGTCTTCGGCCTCGGCAAGGTGCCGGGCCTCATCGCGGTCGTCATCTACGCCGTGCCGCCGATGATCCGGCTGACCAATCTCGGCATTCGTCTCGTCGACAAGGAAGTGATGGAAGCGGCCGACGCCTTCGGCTCGTCGTCCTGGCAGAAACTGAAGAATGTGCAGATGCCGCTCGCCTTGCCGACCATCATGGCCGGCATCAACCAGACGATCATGATGTCGCTGGCGATGGTTGTCGTCGCTTCGATGATCGGCGTCGGCGGCCTCGGCAAGAACGTGCTGCAGGCGATCGCCAACCAGTTCTTCACCGTCGGCTTCCTCAACGGCTTTGCCCTTGTCGGCATAGCCATCATTTTCGACCGTACCAGCCAGGCCTTCGGCAAGCGGCTGCAAAAGCACTCGGAGGTTATCCATGGCTAGTCACGCGATCGAGGTGAAGAACCTCTACAAGATCTTCGGACCCCGCGGCGGCGACTTTGTCGACGCCGTCAAGAAAGGCTTGGGCAAGGCCGAGCTCAACGAGAAGCACGGCCACGTGCTCGGCCTGCAGGACATCAACATCTCCATGCCCGCCGGCGGCGTCATGGTGGTCATGGGTCTCTCCGGCTCCGGCAAGTCGACGCTGATCCGCCACATCAACCGGCTGATCGACCCGACCTCGGGCGAAGTGCTTTATGACGGTGTCGATGTCTGCAAGATGAACGACGACGCTCTCCGGGAATTCCGCCGCCACAAGACGGCGATGGTGTTCCAGAAATTCGCGTTGCTGCCACACCGTACCGTGCTCGACAACACCGTCTACGGCCTCGAAATCCAGGGCATCGAGCGCAAGGAGAGCGAGAAGCGTGCGCGCGGCTGGATCGAGCGCGTCGGCCTCAAGGGCTTCGAGAACCACTATCCGAACCAGCTTTCGGGCGGCATGCAGCAGCGCGTCGGCCTTGCCCGCGCGCTCACCAACGATGCCGATATCCTCTTGATGGACGAAGCCTATTCGGCGCTCGATCCGCTGATCCGCGTCGACATGCAGACCGTGCTTCTCGACCTGCAGAAGGAACTGAAGAAGACCGTCGTCTTCATCACCCACGACCTCGACGAGGCGCTGCGCCTCGGCGACAAGATCGCCATCCTGCGCGACGGACGCGTGGTGCAGCAGGGCACCGGCCAGGAGATCGTGCTTTCGCCGGCCGACGACTACATCACCGCTTTCGTCAAGGAAGTGAACCGTGGGCGGGTGATCAATGTCGAAACGATCATGCGCCCGCTCTCGGGCAATGCCGAAGGCGTACCGCTCGTGACCGGCACCGTGCTGGAATCGGCCGCCCGCATGATGACCGCTGCCCGAGTCACAAGCGCCCATGTGGTCGACGTCAACGGCCGCCCGATCGGTGCACTCGACCTTTCCACCGTCATCTCCGCCATGGTCACGCCAACGAGCCACGAGGATCGCGCGGCGGCTTGAAACGGGATGATCGGGGTCAGCCGCGCCAACTGACGAGGCGCCCCTCATCCGCCTGCCGGCACCTTCTCCCCGTTCTGACGGGGAGAAGGGACTCGCGGCAAGGCCGCATTCCCTAACCTGACAAGATCATCCAGCTCCCCAGCCAATGGCTGGCGGTTGGCGACCGGGCACGTCCCCTCGCTCCGCCTGCGGGGAGAGGGTTAGGGTGAGGGACAGACTTTCTCGCCGATGATCAATCACAAGAACCGAAGATTCGGCTTAGAGGCGGATTGAACCTGTATCGGAAGGCGAGTCTGCCCCCCGACAATCGAAATCGAAACGCGTGTTAGTTCGTCGTGTTCGCTGCCGTTGCCGCTGCAACCGGCTCGGCGACGCTTGCAGCGCTTGCGTCTTCCTTCGGCGGCAGGAACTTGTCGAGCAGAGCGATCATGTCGTCGTCGCGCGCCTGTGCAGTCTTGCCGCCCATGACGACGGCGACGAGGCGGGTGCCGCCGCGCTTGGCAGACGTCACCAGGTTGTAGCCGGAGGCGTCCGTATAACCGGTCTTGATGCCGTCGACGCCTTCGTAGCGCTTCATCACGCCGTTATGGCCGCGCAGCTTCATGCCGCGAAACTCGATCGTCTTGTTGGCGAAAAGCTGGAACTCCTGAGGAAAGTCGCGCATCAGCGCGAGACCAAGCGTCGCCATGTCGCGCGCCGTCGTCACCTGGGCCGGATCCGGCAGACCGTTGGCGTTCTTGAACACGGTGCGGCTCATGCCGAGAGCCTTGGCCTTGCGGGTCATCATCTCGCCGAAGGCGGGCTCG
This sequence comes from Ensifer sp. 22460, assembly GCF_052044935.1. NCBI lineage: Bacteria > Pseudomonadati > Pseudomonadota > Alphaproteobacteria > Hyphomicrobiales > Rhizobiaceae > Ensifer > Ensifer sp. 22460. The sequence goes on along the minus strand of NZ_JBQENZ010000022.1, from coordinate 94,478 downwards.
TTGCCGGCAAGCGTCTCGCCGATGACGACGGCTGCGTCGTTGGCCGAAAGCACGACCATGCCCATGACCGCTTCGCGCACGGTGATCTGGCGGCCAGCGCCGACGGCAAGCTTGAACGGCTCAAGGCCGTTGGCGTGTTCGGAAACGGTCAACTTCTGGTCCCATTGCAGGGTGCCGTTCTTCAGCGCTTCGAAGGCGAGATAGATCGTCATCATCTTCGTCAGCGAGGCCGGAAAGTTCAGCTCGTCCGCATTGTCGGCTTCGAGAATCGAGCCGGTCTCGGCGTTGACGACAAAATGCGCCTGCCCGGCAGCGGCAAAGGAGGCGCTGCCAATGAGCAGGCTCACGGAGACCGCGGCGGACGCGACCATACGGATAAGGGACTGCATATCGTGTTTTCTCGTTTCGACGCTATCGAACGACCTCGGGACGAAAATCGTGATCGAATTATGGAAGACATGCCGCTGAAAACGGCAGCGGCCGCGTTTTCCACGGCCAAGACATCCCCGCCTTTTTACGGGTAGGAGGCCGGCGCGGCAAGCACCTGCGGCAATCCGTCTGCAAATATCACATTCCCGGCGACCGAGGCACCAAGCCGTCGCCGCGGGCAGGACCATCTCGCGCTTCACCGAGGTTTAACCTGATTGCGCCAAGGTGACCGTCTCCCCTGCCCGGCCAGCCTCAACGGCGACACCGGCGTGGGTTCACAAACGAAGGCGTCGCCCGCGACGCGGCAAACTTCCACCCGTTTCGGCAGGCCATGCACCCGAACTCAGCCACGGCAAACCTATCCACCGAGCGTCAGCGGGTGCCGGCTGCCTTCGATGCCGGCCTGGCGGAGCTCGTCCACGGTCTTGCCGCGCTGCTCTCGGGCCTTGGCCTGTTCCTCATCGTCTTCACGCTGATCCCGTTTGAGGGCGCGGTAACCACGGACCCCAACGCCGCCAACGAAGGGAATATCATCAACCAGGTCGGCTACCTGGTGCTCGGCGCGATCTATCTGTTCGCCATGCTGCTTACGGTCGACAGGCGGATATTGGCGCGCCTCGTCTCGCCAAGCTGGATCGCGATCTTCGCGATCGCCTATCTCTCCTGCCTGCAGTCCTATGACCCTGCGGCTTCCGCCCGCGGCCTGACGCTGAGCCTCATTGCGATGATCATGGTGGCGGGCGTACTGGTGCTGCCGAGGAGCGAGCGGGATTTCGTCAATGCCGGCGCCAACGCGATCCTGCTTCTGATCCTGATCGACTATGCCGCGCTCTTCGTGGCGCCCGACCGCGCCATCCATTCGGCCTTCGGCGACGAACCTTGGCACGCCGGCTTCTGGCGCGGCCACCTGCTGCACAAGAACGTCTCGGCGCCGGTCTTTTCCATCCTCTGCATGTTCGGCATCTATTGCCTGCGTGCCGGTGCGCCGCTGCGCGGCTGGGCAATCACGCTTCTTGCGGCCAATTTCGTGCTTCATACCGGGTCGAAGACGACGATCGGCTTCCTGCCGATCGCGATCGGCCTCGTCTTTGCCGGGCGCGCCGTGCGCAGCCCCAGCCTGATGATCCTCGCCCACCTCGCCATGTCGGCTCTGATCTTCGGCCTGACGCTTGGCAGCATCTATTCCGACACGCTGCTTTCGATCACCAAGGCCCTGATCGACGATCCGACATTTACCGGCCGCGACGACATCTGGAAATTCGCCAGTGCCAGCATCGCCGAGCGCCCGTGGCTCGGCCAGGGCTATGCGAGTTTCTGGCTATCGCCCGTGATCATGGGAATGGAAGCGAATTTCGAGGCGAGCTGGGACGTGCGCGGCATCGTTACCGGTCACAACAGCTATCTCGACGCGGTGCTGATGTTCGGCGTGCCGGGCGGCATCCTCATGACGGCCCTCCTCTTCGTCAAACCGCTCTTCGATTACATCCGCGCCTATCGTCGCCCGCAGGCGCGGATCTTTGCCGACTTCTGCGTGATGGTGGTCATCTTCATGACCTATAATGCCATGCTCGAAAGCTTCTTCCTCAATCGTGCCGACCCGATGTGGCTGCTGACCGCGCTTGCCGTCTTCGGGCTCGGGCTTGCCGGCCGCATGAGCATGCGCGCGGAAGCGCCAGCCTCCCGACGCTGAACGCTTGCCAAGACATAAAGATATCTTTATATCTTAGTGTAATCTCTTCTAGCCGGGAAAAACCGATGACCGCAGCATCCAATGTCCTCTCCTCTCTCCTCGCCGAAAAAGGCATTCTTCTCGCCGACGGCGCCACCGGCACGTCGCTCTTCGCCATGGGCCTGGAGGCCGGCGAAGCGCCGGAACTCTGGAACGAGAGCAAGCCGGAGAACATCACCAAGCTGCATCAGGATTTCGTCGACGCCGGCGCCGACATCATCCTCACCAACACCTTCGGCGGCACCCGCCATCGCCTGAAACTGCACCAGGCGGACGACCGCGTGCATGCGCTGAACAAGCGCGCCGCCGAGATCGCCCGCGCCGTTGCCGACAAGGCACCGCGCAAGGTCATCACGGCCGGCTCCGTCGGCCCGACCGGCGAACTGCTGATTCCGCTCGGCGCGCTTTCCTATGAGGACGCGGTTGTCGCCTTCATCGAGCAGATCGAAGGCCTGAAGGCCGGAGGCGCCGAAGTCGCCTGGATCGAAACCATGTCCTCGCCGGACGAAATCCGCGCCGCCGCCGAAGCCGCTGCCAAGGTGGGCCTGCCCTACGTCTATACCGGCTCCTTCGACACCGCCGGCAAGACGATGATGGGCCTGCATCCGAAGGATATCCACGGTGTCGTCAGCGATCTCGGCAACGGGCCCGTGGCCGTTGGCGCCAATTGCGGCGTCGGCGCTTCGGACATCCTTTCCTCGCTGCTCGACATGACCGAAGCCGCCCCTGAGGCGACCGTGATCGTCAAGGGCAATTGCGGCATTCCGGAATTCCGCGGCTCCGAGATCCACTATTCCGGCACGCCGCCGCTGATGGCCGAATATGTACGGCTTGCGGCCGATGCCGGCGCCAAGATCATCGGCGGCTGCTGCGGCACCACCTGCGACCACCTCGCCGCCATGCGCGTGGCGCTGGACGAGCATGTGCGCCGCGAGCGCCCGACGCTGGAGCTGATCATCGAAAAGATCGGCCCCATGCGCAACAAGACCGCCAACGAAACGGCAGCCGCGCCGGCCCGCGAGCGTCGCAGCCGTCGCGCCTGATCTGAGCGACAAGCCAAATCAAAAGCAAACGCCCCGGCATCGCATGATCCGGGGCGTTTGTTTTTTGGAGATTGATGGACAGCGCCCGGTAGTGGCACACGCCGTTAAAGATCGGCGCTCCCGAAGAGCGGCAGGCCACCAGGCTCACGCCAGGAAAGAGCATCGCGCTCCGCCGCCTGGATGAAGGAGCGGTAGAAGTCGAAGGCACGGCCCATCTGGCGTGACCCTTGCGCGGAGAAATGCCCGAAGTCCTCGAAGAGCGAGACGCCCTTGTCCTCGACCTTGCAGCTATCCGCATCGCAGAGATAGTTCATGAAGCTGACGACCGGATATTCGTCGGCGATATCGGCGACCACCTTCAGCACGTCCTGATCATACTTGCGCACGTCCTTCAGCGCCGGCTCGCAGCGCTGATCCGGTTCGCCGAGCAGCCGTGCCCTCGCCACGCAGAGCCCCGTGTCGCGGCCGTCATGCGGCGTCGGCGCCACGAAGACGGCTTCGAAGCCGTTGGCCTCCAGCCAGGCGAGCGTCGTCCGCAGGCCATCGCTGAGGAGGCTCACTTCCGACGGCATTTCCTTGCGGCCGTCGACGAGCACCTTCTCTTGCTGCAGATACTGGCTGAGTTGCGAGGACAGAACGACGTAGCGGATCGACCGGTTGGCGAGCAGAAAGCGGCGGACGTCGTCGTTGTAGCGCGCGCAGTCCTGCGGCCAGTTGCGACCGAGCCGGGGAACGACGGGCGCCAGGTTCAGGAACGGACCGCAATTGTTCTTGGCAAGCTGCACCAGCCGCACGTCCGGCTTCGAGGCGATGACGCCATCGACGAGATGGCGAGCAAAGGAATCGCCCCAGACCGCGACTTCCGGCTTCGGGCTGGTGGCGCATGTGAGATCGGCAACCGCATCGCATTTCTTGCCGAGACCGACGCTCGGCTGTGTCAACTGCGCGAGCTCGCCGTTCCGGGCAACCAGTCCGTCCGAACCATCGAAGCCGAAGCCGAGTGCGATCGCCGCCGATCCGGCGGCAAGCGTTGCGCCGAAGACCGCGCCGCGCCCGAAGCGCTTGGGATTGCGGAAGGGCTGCTCGACAAAACGCCAGCTGAGATAGGCGAGCGCGAAACACAGCACGATCAAGAGCGCATAGCCCTCGGCCGGGATGCCGTCGATCGCCCTCAGCCGCGCGAAGGCGAAGACCGGCTGGTGCCAGAGGTAAAGGCTGTAGCTGATGAGGCCGATCGCGACCAGCGGCTTCAGTGACAGCAGCCGGCCGACGGCAGTGTCGCCGCGCGCAAAGGCAAGAACCAGCGCCGTTCCGAGCACCACGGGCACCGTCGTAAAGCCGGGATAGAAGGCCGATTCCGGCACGAAGAGATAGCTCGCGACGATCGCGGCCAGGCCGAGGCCCGAGAGCAGTTCGCGGCGGCCTTTTGCCAGATCGAGCCTCACGGCGCCCATAAGCGCCAGGGCCGCACCGATGCCAAGCTCCCAGAAACGGCTGGGCAGAAGATAGAAATTCGCGGCCGGATCGACCCGCGCCAGGAGCTGCGTCATCGCAAAACTCAAGGCGACGAGTGCCAGCACGACCTTCAGCGTCGTTGCCGCAGACACACGGCGCAGCACAAGCAGGAGCAGCGGAAAGACGAGATAGAACTGCTCCTCGACCGCCAGCGACCAGGTGTGCAGCAGCGGCATCAGATCGGTGCTCGGCTCGAAATATCCCGTCTGATCCCAGAACAGGAAATTCGAGGCGAAGAAATTCACGGCATAAAGGCTCTTGCCAAACGTGTTGAGCTCCTGCGGCAGCATCCACAGAAGCGCGAAAGGGATCGAAACGGCACAAACCAGCAGGAGCGCGGGCGCGAGCCGGCGGGCCCGCCGCTCGTAAAAGCGGACGATGCTGAAGCTCCCGTCGTGGATTTCGCTATGAATGATCGAGGTGATCAGAAAGCCGCTAATGACGAAGAAGACGTCGACGCCGGCAAAACCGCCGGCAACAAGGCCGAAACCGGCATGGAACAGGAGGACTGGCACCACGGCAAGCGCGCGCAGTCCATCGATTTCGGGTCTGTAATGCATCAGCAGGGGGAACACTCGGTGGCAGGGGCCGCTGGTTAACACGGCCCTAACGACAGGACCATTGCTGCCCGGTCTATATCCACATTCGCGCGATTTCTGGGCACGGCCGCCAACCGGCACCGCGGCGACCGAATGCCGCCGCGGGAAAGCACGAGATATCCTTCGGCTTGCGGGTGTCAGGCGGATGCACGAAGCCCGGTGAGATGCCGGCGCCAGGCATCGAGCCCGATCTCGATGTCCTTGCGGCCGAAACCGACACGGAAGCGATCGGTTGCGACCGGAAGAAGATCGGAAACGAAGAGGCTCGAAGGAAGGAGCAAGACGCCCGACTCCTCCACGAGACGCCGGCAATGGGTCTCGACACCGTCGGCGCCGAGATAGCGGGCAAATCCGACGCAACCTCCGTCAGGTGCCCGCCATTCGTAGAGATCGGGAAACTCGGCGAAGAAGGTACCGAGCTTTTCGAGATTGGCAGCGACCAGCGCCCGGTTGCGATCGAGGATAACAGCGCGGGCCTTGAGCGCGATCGTCGCCAGCACTTCCGACGGTCGCGAATTGCAGATCGACAGGTAGTGCTTCATCTTCTCCATGCGCTCGAGCAGTGCGTGGTCGCGGCAGGCGATCCAGCCGATCCTGAGGCCCGGAAGCCCGTAGGCCTTGGACATGACGTTCAGCGAGATGCCGCGCTCGAAGCACTCGGCCGCCTGCGGCAGCCGAAGCGAGGGATCGCGTTCCAGGCCGCGATAGACCTCGTCGCTGAAGAGATGGATGCCGCGCTCGGCGCAGAGCGCCACCAGAGCCCGGAACGTTTCCTGGTCGGCGATGGCGCCGGTCGGGTTATTGGGGAAGTTGATGCAGATCAGCCGGGTATTGGGTCTCAAGGCAGCGCGCACGTCGGCGATATCGAGCCGCCAGTTGTTTTCCGGGCGGAGCGGCACACCGGTGACGGCACCGGCGATCGTTACCGGCAAAGTTTCCATCGACTGGTAGTTCGGGACCGTCACGATCGCATGGTCACCCGGCCCAAGCAGCGCCAGCATGGCGCAATAGAGCCCCTCCTCCGCGCCGGCGAAGCAGAGGATGTCTGCGGCCGAAAGCCCTTCATAGGTGGCAGCGATCGCCGCTCTCAACGCCGGCGCGCCATGGGTCTCGGTATAGCCGAGCGTCACGCTTTCCCAGGCGGCGCGGTCCTCGTCGTCGGCAAGTGCGAGCAGATCGCTCATGCTTATCGTCTGGCTGTCGCTCGCCGTCATGTGGTGGCGGGCATTGAACTCCCAGCGGGAGAAATGGGTTTCGAGGCGGAAATCGGGCAAGGTCGTCATGGAAGTCTCCTCTTCTCGGCGCCCGGCGGCGCGCGAAACGGTTGCAGATCAGGCAACTACGGGGAGACGCGAAGCGGTCTCCGTCCGGAATTGCGCGTGTTTCAAATCAGGGTGCCTCGCCGCGTGCCGCAGCAAGATAATTGTAGATCGAGGCGCGGGAGGCGCCGATGAGGCTTGCCAGGTGATCGACGGCATTGCGCGTCTGGAACAGTCCGCGTCCATCGAGTGCTGCCACCAGCGCCACGCGATCGCCGCGCTTCAGGGCCGAAAGTGCCAGCCCCCGCTCCTTCAGCCAGCCATGCAGCGTCGCATTGATCTCCTCGCGCCAATCGCGCGCAAAAAGCGCCTGTGGCCTCGGCTGTTCGGCGCCGGCGAAAGCCGAAAGCAGCTTCACCGCGGTATCGATCATCGACATGTCAAGATTGATGCAAAGCAGGCCGACCGCTTCGCCCGCCCCGTCACGCAGCACGGCGGAGATCGACTTGAAGCGCCGGCCATCCGTGCCGGTTTTTTCATAAGGACCGAGCACGGCGTCGGCGCTGCCGACCGCGGCGAACTCTTCCTCGATCAGCGAATCTTCGCCGACCGCGCGCCCGGAAAAGCAGTTCCAGATCCCTGCAACCGTACCGGTCCTGAGATCGTGCAGCACGACTTCTCCATGCGGATAGAGCAAGGCGCTGATCGCAGCGGCCGTCGGCGCATGCGTGGCGAGGATGGAGGCGAAGGCGGGTGCAATGGTCATGCCCGCTTATTTCTGAATTTGGATTTATTGTCAATATTGGACGATTTGCTCAGTAATGACATATGCGCTACAGCTTGCGTACCGATAGCCGCTGGCCTATCCCCGATGACAGGAAGATTCGCTGCTCGCCTGTTCGTACCGGAAACGGACGAAAACATGCAGCAATTCAACGTGCTACAGCGACCCCATGCGCGCCTCACAAGACGCGCCGCGCGGTCGGAAACGCAGACGGGAGACTTACATGAACGCCGGCCCAGCCTCCTTTCCCGACCGGGATACGGTCGCCGAGAAGCTTGGGGCTTTCGCCGAAGCAGACCAGTCCTTCCTGCGCCTGCTGATGGAAAACCCCGAGCAGGACGAGCGTCTGATGGATGGCCTTTATCGCCACCTCGACCTCGCCTCGGAGGCCAAGTTCCTGAACTCCCTGAAACTGGAAAAGCTCGGGCAATGGTTCGGCAACACGGCCCCAGCGCGCCTGCAGATGCGCCTGATGGAAGCCGGCCGCTCCAGCCAGCACGCCGCCTACCAGGCGTTCAAGGCCGGGCTTTCGAAGGCCGGCGGTCTGGACCGCGCTTTTCCGAAGGCGTGAAACGACAGCCCCTCCTCGATATGAGCCCGACCGTCGTGGGGGGCGATAGTGCAAGCTCCAAACCTCATCCGCCCTCATTCCTGTGCTTGTCACAGGAATGAGGGCGGATGAGGCCGCCAATCGCCCCTCACCCTAACCTCTCCCCGCAGGCGGGGAGAGCGACGGCTACGTCTCCACTTGTCCTCGATCTCCAGGGCAAGGCGCGAATGGGCCGCTGTGGGTATGAGCGGGTGCCATGCGTTTCCTTCTCCCCGCAGGCGGGGAGAAGGTGGCGGCAGCCGGATGAGGGGCTTCCCTCACCGTGTGGATGAGGGGCGAGCCCACTCAAACCGAGCCACCTTCAATTGCGCGAACCATTGAGTCCCTTCGCCAGCCGCACGAGATTGACGAACTCGCTGCGATAGCCGAACGGGTCGGCGCCCTTGGCAGCGGTGGCAAGGTCGATGACTGAGTCATAGGAATAGTCAGCGAGGGCCGATGCGCCCGAGAGCTTCTGCCCGAAGGCCGCAACCGCGACGGAGAAGCGGACATCGTTGGGCGCCTCAGCGAGCGCCGGCACTGCATTGGCCTCGGTCACCGGCGTGGTGATCAGTTCGCTTTTGTCGCCGTCAGGCTTCTTGTAGCGGATCTTCAGGAAGGCGAGCTCGCCGCCATGCGGGCTTGCGTCTGCCGCCGGCTTCTGTGCCTCCGCATAGCGCAGGTCGTCGTTCAGCACCGCCGGGCTGCCCGTCGGCGTCACCTCGTAGATCGCCGTGACGCTATGGCCGGAGCCGATATCGCCGGCGTCCACCTTGTCGTTGTTGAAGTCTTCGCGCTTCAAGGCGCGCGTCTCGTAGCCGATCAGCCGGTATTCGGCGATCGCCGCCGGATTGAACTCGACCTGCAGCTTGACGTCCTTGGCAATCGGGAAGAGCGACGAGCCCGCCTCCTCCACCAGCGTCTTCTGCGCTTCGGCGAGCGTGTCGATATAGGCGGCCGTGCCATTGCCGTTCTGGGCAATCGTCTGCATCAGCGCGTCGTTGTAGTTGCCGCGGCCGAAGCCGAGGACCGACAGGAAGATGCCGCTTTTGCGCTTGTCCTCGATCAGCCGCTTCAGGTCCTCGTCGCTCGACGGGCCGACGTTGAAATCGCCGTCCGTCGCCAGCATGACGCGGTTGACCCCGCCCTTGACGAAGGCTTTCTCGGCGAGCGCATAGGCCGCATCGATGCCTTCGGCGCCGGCCGTCGAACCGCCCGGCTGCAGGGTATCGATCGCGGCAAGGATCTTCGCCTTGTCCTTGACGGCGGTCGGCTCCAGCACCGTTCCGGCATTGCCGGCATAGGTGACGATCGAAACCGTATCTTCAGGCTTCAATCTCTCGACGAGCAGCCGGAAGGCGCTCTTCAACAATGGCAGCTTGTCCGGCTCGTCCATGGAGCCGGAGACGTCGATCAGGAAAACGAGGTTTGCCTTCGGCGCTTGCGCTGGCACGACGTCGTAGCCCTTGATCGCCACATGCATCAGCCGTGTGCCGCCGTTCCACGGCGTCGGGGTCACCGTCACCGTCGCCTTGAACGGCTCGGCGGCGGTTTCCGGGCGCGGCCAATCATAGGGGAAGTAATTGACCATCTCCTCGACCCGCACGGCGTCACGCTCCGGCATCTGCCCTTCCATCAGCGAGCGGCGCACGAAGGCGTAGGACGCGGTGTCGACATCAACCGAGAAGGTGGAGACCGGCTCGGTCAGAACGCTTTTGACCGGATTGCTGTCGGCCTTGCCGAAGCGCTCGCGGTTTTCCGGCGGTGCGATCAGGCTCTCCTCTTGGGCGATCGGCGCAGGCTGATAGGTCATCTGCGGCTGCATGCCACCGACGGCCGACAGCGGGGCGGCGCTGTCGCGCGCAACGCCGTTGGCCATTGCATCCGCAGCGGGCGCTGCGGCCTCGCTCTCCACCGCTGCGCTGGCGGGCGCCTCCAGGGTTTTTGCCTCCCGCTGGCGCGCGAGTTCATCTGTGGCCGCCTTTTTGGCCACCATCTGCGGCTCGGGCCTTTGCCTTTGCATTTCCTTCTTCGCCTCGTCCTTCAGCGCGATCTCCTGCGCGCTCTCGCCGAAGGGCGCACCGTTGCGCGTCAGTTCGAGCGTCAGAAAGGCTGCGGCGGGCACGACGAGCAGGGTGGCGAGTGCCGATCCGGCAAGCAGTTTCCGGTTCATGATGGGGCTCCATATCCGGTTGAAGATGGAGCTTTGACGAACCGGCTGGACCGATCCTTGGGTGGCAGTCGAATTTTCTTGCCGCTCGTCGAAGGCCTGCATGGCGGCAGTGAGCGCGCGGGCGCGCGCTTCCGCAGATGCCTTCGGCGGCGTAAGCCGGCCAAGCTTTTCGAAATCGTCGCTCATGGTCACACCGCCTCCTTGCCGAGCAATGTCTTCAGTCGCTTGCGCGCCTCGTGCACATGCCAGGATATGGTTGCTTCCGAGCATCCGAGCACGTCGGCGGCAGCCGCATGACTCAGCCCCTCGGCGTAAACGAGCAGCACCGCATCGCACTGCTTTTCCGGCAGGTCCCGCACCGCCGCCCACAGCGCCTCGCGCTGCGCCTCATCGGGATCCTCGGGCGGAGCGATCGTCGCCTGCTCGCTGGCATAGGCCTGCATGCGCCGGTCATCGCGCGCCTGCCGTCTCTTGTGATCGCGGGCGGCATTCAAAGTCAGCGTGTAAAGCCAGGTGCGAAACCGGCTGGTGCCGCGAAAACCGCGGATCGCAGCGCCTAAGCGCAGGCAGACATCCTGGGCGATATCCTCGGCATCCGACGCGTTGCCGGACCAGCGCCAGGCGACCGCATGGACAAAATCATAGTGTCGTTCGACCAGCTCACCAAAAGCCTGCCGGTCTCCACCTACCGCCTTTTCGACGAGTTCAGCGTCCAAATCCGTGCCCGCCCTCACCTCATTTGAACCTTAGACGTTGCAGGCTGCCCGTTCCTTGGGTGGAAGACATATTTTTTTCGAACGGGATGAGAAAAAGTGTGTGCGGTTTTCCGCCCGCATCCCGCGTCCAGAGAAAATCAGCGGGGAAATTTCCCGACGACGGCGATCATCGGCCCCATCGGAAACAGCCGGTCGTGACGATCGATCTCGGGCGCGTAGACGCTGGAAATCGTACCGTCGAGGAAAAGCGCATTGGGGCAATCAAGCGTGTCACGAAAGAGCGTCGCGAAATCGTGGAAACGCACCGGGCGTTTCGAGATGACGAAGACAACCTCGCCATTCTCCGTCACGCCGACGCCGTTGCGGGTCTTTAGACTGGTGCTATCGGGCAGGAAGCGCGGATGCAGCTTTCCGTCGATCACCAGCATCGGCCCGGATTGCGTGGCGAAGCGCGGTGTGATCCCGGCATCACGATAGGCTTCCGCCGCCATCACCCCCGCCTTGCCGTCGTCGATGTAGAACACCCCATTCGGCAGCAGATGGAAATTGCCCCAGCCGGTATTGGTGTTGAGCGGCGCCTGCTCGCGCCCCTCCTCGATGTGCAGCCCGACCGGCGACAGGTCGTCGTGATACATGCCGCCGTTCATGGCGAAGCTCATATACTCGTCACGGTGGCGCAATTCGAGTGACAGCGCCCGGAACGACCGGAAGGGCACGCCCGCCTGGTCTTTATTGTAGAGGCGGATATCGCTCTCGGCAGGATCAAAGCTGCAGGCAACGTAGTCCTGCCCGAGATGGCTGACGTCACGGCAGGCGCCAGCCGTCGGACCGGCAAGACCAGCGGAAAGAACGGCACCTACGAGAAAAGGTTTTGGAAAAAGCGGCATGGCGAAAGGTCCAATCGAATCAGCCACCAAGCATGACGGAGATTGCGGCGGTTCTGGCGCAACGCCAACGACAAGCATCCGCCCTCAGCCGGCGGCGATCAGCCCCATGGCAATCACAAGTCCATAACTCCCGACCGCAGCCGCCAGCCCGAAGATCACGCAAAGGCAGGCAAAGCCGCCGACACCTGCGAGCGCATAGGATTTGGGATCGCGGTTCAGCACATCCTGCGACAGCGAAAGCAGCAGGCGCTTTTCCCTGAGCGTCGTCGCGAGCTTCACCGCATGGCGCTTCGCTTCCTTCCGCACCTCGCCAAAATTGTTGCCGATGGCGAGGAAGGTCAGCAACAGGCCAAGGGCGCTGATGGTCAGTGCGAATTTCCGGAGCAGGTCGATGGCGTCGGGAAGGAAACCGCCCGAAAAGACCGAACGGTCCACCAGCGCATCGAAGCCGGTGATGCAGGCGGCAATGACGGCGGCGTGGCCGGCGCCGATCGCCAGCAGGCGCTTGAAGGCTTCATCGAGGACCTGGCTGTTTGCGGCGTGGATGCTGTTAAGGCGAGAGATCTGCGCTTCCACCTCCTCACGCGAAAGGTGCGGAGGATAGTTACTCACGGATACGACTGGGCTACCTCTCATACGATGGACTCCAACGCCACGCCGTCCAGATCGGTGTAAATTCGATAATATTATCTTTCCAAGACATCTCCAATTTTAGTCATTTTGGAGATTTGCACCATCTTTGCAGACAAGGAGGTCAGCCGGGCGGCCGAGACCACAGCGATTTTGGGGCGCCGACCCCAGTCATAAAGGTGATCGATTCTCGTAAGTTAGAGCGTGATGCAGAGGAAAACTGCGGACCCACCGGGATCAAGCTTTAGAGGCTAAGCGCTGCCATATGGAAGCGAAGCTGTTCCTGACGATAGCGATAGTCACTCCCGACAGGACAGGCATCGCGCGAAAGACAGCCTGCCGACAGGCAACCCCTGGCCGCTTCGCTGCGCAGATGCCCGCGGCAGAGGCCGACATCGAAGCGCTCTTCGACAAGCGCATTTGCTGGACAGGCTGACATGCAGGGCTTTGCGGCACAACGATCGCAAGGGTGCTGCGCCGCCCGCTCGCCGGTTTCGGGAAGCGGCCTGTCGAAAGCAAGGGCGCCACGATAACCGTGCCAGAGCCCGTAACGCGGATGGATGAGGATGCCGAGCGGCGAAGGTTGCAGGCCCTCTGCCCGCATCGCCCATTGCTGGAAGGGCTGCCACGGCGGATCGGATGGGAAATAGACGGTCGCCCCGCAGGCTGCGGCAACCGGCCCTATCACCATCTTCGACCAGGTGTCGAGCGGATCGGCACCGCCACGATCCGGCAGGCCCTCCCGCCAGGCATTGAAGGCCTGCCACAGCGAGCCGCCGATATTGCCGATCAGCAGCACGCTTGCCGCCGGTCGCCCATCGGCCAGCAGCGGTGCTGCCTCTGCGGAAGAGAAGTTCAGCGTTCCGCGCAAAAAAAGTCCGTGCGGCGCCAGCGCCGCACGGACTATCTCGACAATCTTGTCCGCTGTCGCGGAAGGCGCCGTCATTTCGGTTTCGGCCCCTGGTGTTCGTAATGCGGGCGCCAGACCTCCTTCTGGATCATGTCGGCCACCTGCGCCGCGCCGCCTTGCTCCCTGGCTCGCTCGGGACCCTTTCAGGTGAAAGCGTCCGGCATCGAATTCTTGCGCTGGTCGATAAAGGCCTTGAGCTTTTCGTCGATCGCGGGATCGAGGTAAGGCGCTTCGTAGTGTTCCAGCCAGCTGCGGGCGAGCGCATTGGCACGCTGCTCGATGCGCTTTTCGCCTTCCACTTCCCACTGCTCGAAGGAATTGTTGTCGGCGAGCGGCGAGCGATAGAACGCGGTCTGGAAGTTGGCCTGGGTATGGGCGCAGCCGAGATAATGGCTGCCGGGGCCTACTTCGCGGATTGCGTCCAGCGCCTGGGCTTCTTCGGAGAGATCGATGCCCTCGGCCATCTTCTGCATCATGCCGAGCTGGTCCTGGTCGATCATGAACTTCTCGTAGGACGAGACGAGACCGCCTTCGAGCCAGCCGGCCGCATGCAGCACGAAGTTGGTGCCGGCAAGCAGCGTCATGTTGAGCGTGCTGGCCGATTCGTGCGCTGCCTGTGCATCCGGAACCTTGGAGCCGCAGAGCGAGCCGCCGGTACGGAACGGCAGCTTCAGGCGACGGGCGAGCTGGGCAGCACCGTAGGAAACCAGCGACGGCTCCGGCGTGCCGAAGGTCGGTGCGCCCGACTGCATCGAGATCGAGGCCGCGAACGTACCGAACAGAACCGGCGCGCCCTTGCGGATCAGCTGGGTGAAGGAGGCGCCGGCGAGAACTTCGGCAAGGATCTGCGTCAGCGTGCCGGCAACCGTCACCGGGCTCATGGCGCCCGAGAGGATGAACGGCGAAAGCACGCAGGCCTGGTTGTGGCGGGCATAAACCTTCAGCGCCCCCACCATGGTCTCGTCGAAGACCATCGGCGAGTTGGCGTTGATCAGGTTCAGCGTGACGCAATTGTTTTCGACGAACTCATCGCCGAATACGATCTTCGCCATGGCGATCGTGTCTTCCGCGCGCTCCGGCGCCGTCACCGAGCCCATGAAGGGTTTGTCGGAATATTTGATATGGCTGTAGACCATATCGAGATGGCGCTTGTTGACCGGGATATCGACCGGCTCGCAGACCGTGCCGCCCGACGAATGTATCGACGGCGCCATATAGGCAAGCTTCACGAAATTGCGGAAATCCTCGATCGTCGCATAGCGGCGGTTGCCCTCGAGGTCGCGCACGAAGGGAGGGCCGTAGACCGGCGCGAAGATCGTCGCCTTGCCGCCGACCTGGGCGCTGCGCTCCGGATTGCGGGCATGCCAGGTAAATTCTGAAGGCGCCGTCTTCAGGAGTTCGCGGCAGAGCCCCTTGGGGAAATGCACGCGCTGGCCGCGCACGTCGGCACCGGCCTCTTTCCAGAGTTCGAGCGCTTCCGCGTCGTCGCGGAATTCGATGCCGATTTCCTCAAGGATCGTGTCGGCATTGCGCTCGATGAGCTGCAGGCCTTCCTCGTCGAGGACCTCATATTCGCGAATCTTGCGCTGGATATAGGGCAGAGACGGTCCCGGACCGCCGCCGGTGCGCGACGCACGCCGTGCTGCCGCTCCCCGTCCCTCGCCACGCGAGCGGCGACCGCCGCCTTCACCCGCGCCCTGATCTGTCACGTCGCTCATTCGCTTTTCCTCTCCCGCGCATCACTTTTTGCGCCTTCAAGCATCAATTGGTCCTAATGCTACCAAGCATAGGGGGCCTTGCGGGTCTCAATGCGCCAAGGAGTGGCGCAACTCGAACACTACCGAGAAGCGACCACAGGACGCCAAAAACCGCGTGGCGCGAATATATTGTTTTTGTTAAGAATATGCAGGCGTCAAAAGAAGCTGCCCTCCCGTCGCTTTTTGTCATATGCGACGTCGCTTTCGAAAACAGATTTTTAGAAATCGAACGCTATGGATTGATGGACGCGCCCGGAATATTTGCGCGGCCGTGCCAGGAACCGAGGAACCCCAATATGGCAGACGATGAAATCATTCTCGAGGACCTTTCCGACGAAGAACTTGTGCAGCAGATGCACGACGACCTCTATGACGGTCTGAAGGAAGAAATCGAGGACGGGACCCACATCCTGCTCAAGCGCGGCTGGACGCCCTACGATGTCCTGACCCAGGCGCTGGTCGAAGGCATGCGCATCGTCGGCATCGACTTCCGCGACGGCATCCTGTTCGTGCCGGAAGTACTTTTGTCGGCTAACGCCATGAAGGCCGGCATGACCATCCTGCGTCCGCTGCTTGCCGAAACCGGCGCGCCGAAGCTCGGCAAGATGGTGATCGGCACCGTCAAGGGTGACATTCACGACATCGGCAAGAACCTCGTCGGCATGATGATGGAAGGTGCCGGCTTCGACGTCGTCGACCTCGGCATCAACAACCCGGTCGAGAACTACCTCGAAGCGATCGAGCGCGAGCAGCCGGACATTCTCGGCATGTCGGCGCTTTTGACCACCACCATGCCCTATATGAAGGTCGTGATCGACACGCTGAAGGAAAAGGGACTACGCGACGACTACGTCGTTCTCGTCGGCGGTGCGCCGCTGAACGAAGAATTCGGCAAGGCCGTCGGCGCCGACGCCTATTGCCGCGACGCGGCGATCGCCGTCGAAACCGCCAAGGACTTCATGAAGCGCAAGCACAACCGGCTGGCAGCTGGCTAAGCTTCGGGCAATCCGAGATGAAAAAGCCGGCCGCAGAAGTGAAATCCGCGGCCGGCTTTCTTATGTCTGGCTGGTTCGGCGTGGCCGACGGAGGCCGTGCCCAGTCGTTTGCCGTCAGGCTTAGTTGACGGAGTGTGCCACCTTCTTCCCGGCCGACTGTGTCGCGTTGACAGTGTTTGCAGTATCCTGCCCGATGCCGCGGATGGTGTTGCCGCAGGCGGTGAGCGTTGAGAGGGCGACGAGAACGGCGCCGACGGTTGCAAGGGTCTTTACTGTCATGGTCAGGTTCCTTCCCGCTGATAGCCACATGGAATCAAGATGGAAAAAATATCGTCGGCAATAGAACGTGCACAACCGAAAAAAGTTCACGTGATCGGTTGTGGCGCCATCGCGCGCGAAATCCTGGCGATCTGCGAGGCAAACGGGCTCGCCCATATCGACCTCAACTGTCTGCCCGCCATCTGGCACAACACCCCGGACAAGATCACCCCCGGCGTGCGCGATGCCATCGCCAAGGCGCGCGCCGAAGGCTTCGAGCGCATTTTCGTCGCCTATGCCGATTGCGGCACCGGCGGCCATCTCGACCGGTTGTGCGAAGAAGAAAAGGTCGAGCGCATCCCCGGCCCGCACTGTTACTCCTTCTTTGCCGGCAACGCGGATTTCGCCCGCCGCTGGGACGACGACATCACCGCCTTTTTCCTCACCGATTTCCTCGCCCGCCAGTTCGAAGCCTTCGTCATCGAACCGCTCGGCCTCGACCGGCATCCGGAGCTGCGCGACATGTATTTCGGCCATTACCGCAAGCTGGTCTATCTCTCGCAGCAGGAGGACAAAGCCCTGCAGGAAAAAGCGAAGAAGGCAGCCGAAACGCTCGGATTGGAATACGAATATCGCTTCACCGGTTACGGCGATCTGGCGACGTCGCTGATCAGGGCGTGATGGAACGGCGGCCGAAGTGGCCGCGGCAGATCTAGCTGCGCGCGGCGATCGCGAGGCCGGTGGCAATCATGGCGCTGCCGGCCACCCGGTTCAGCGCCCGGACCGCCCGGGTGGTGCGGAACCACCGTGACGATGCCGCAGACAAGAGCGCATAGCCACCCATCGTGACAACATTGACCGCGAAAACGACGGCAAGCACCGTCCCGATCCCGAAGCGATCAAGGCTTTCGAGGTCGAGGATCAGCGGCATCAGGCTGGCATGAAAGAGGATCGCCTTCGGATTGCCGAAGCCGATGGCAGCGCCAAGCGCCAGCGAGCGCATCCATCTGCGCTCGCCCGATGCCACCTCCGCCTCAACCGTCGCAGCCGCGCGCCACATCCGATATCCGAGGAAAATCAGATAGCCGGCGCCAGCATATTTGATGGCAAGAAACAGCCAGCCGAACGTCTGTGCAATGACCGTGAGGCCAGCAAGTGCGACGCTTACGAGCACCATATCGCTGAGCGCGATACCGAAGCCACAGGCCAGCGCCGGGCCAACACCGCGGCTGATGCTGGTGGAAATGACCGCGAACATGGCAGGCCCCGGAGTGACCGCGGCCAGGAACAGTGCCAGAGCACAGGTGGAGATAACAGCAAGGGTCATGGCTAAGGCCTGGGAAAATTCCTCGATCCAAGCATATAGGCACGATCGCTCGACCTACACAAATAGACAAACACACAAAAAATTGGATCCACGCGCATATACAATGACATGCGCAAGACAAACCGAAACAATCTTCAAGAGAAGAAACACTCGAAAACATATCTCGAGAAAAACCAGGCCTCACGATCTGTAACTATTCAATTTAAATCTCGTCGACTTCAGAATTTATTTTGGAACCATGTGCGCTCCACCTCGTTTAGCTACCAGATCATATCTCCACCCCTGACGCTTCCTCTGCCGCCTGACAATTGGCCGTCTTTGCGCCAAGCACCGATCCAACACGCGGGAGCGTCTCCAGTGACCAGGCATTTCAAGTATAACAAAGAGGCCCTGCTTCGTGGCTGGGACGCAGTCTACGATCTCGAAGAGTTCATTGTGGCCTATCGCCTGCCACCGCTTGCCGCGCGCGAAATCTTCGCAAAGGCCGGCCCCCGCCGCCTCGATCTGGCAAATGCGATGGACGCACGAGACATAACGGCGCCCCGGGACCAGTCGAGACACACTCAAGGTGCTTGAGTGAAGTTCGTTGCGCTGGCGCGACAACGCGTGCAGGGTGCTCCATCGACAGCGATTGAAGCGGGCGCTGTCGCAAACAGGCCTTTCCGTGCCTGCGCCCCAACCAAAGGAGGACGTAATGTCTTCCAGCAATCCAGAACACTATCTTGATTCAGACGACCTCAGCCTGTTGGTCGAGGTGCTTACCGTTGCCGGTTTCTACGGAACGACAGCGACGGCAGATCCGGCCGGACGGCTTGCCGCGGCACGCTTTCTGATGACTGCTCTCGAAAGCGGCATCGACACCAGCGCGACGCTCGCCGCAGCACTTGTAGAGCGTGCGGATGCCTCAAACGGCGAACATCAGACGCCGGCACAGTTGAAAGCTGAGGCGATTGACCGATGGGATGACGAAGGCGGCGCCGTTTCGGATGTCGTCGCCAAGCCTGCGGCCTGACCGCCGCTTGCGGCTAACCGATTGATCGCGTGCGCTATTCCGGCGCCGGTGAAGGGAGAATTCTATGTACACGCTGCCCAACCTGACGGGCCATAATCTCAGCCCCCACGACATCGTGGTGGTCCGGAGGGTTTTTGAAGCGACCTGCTCGAAAATATGTATTCAGCGTCCCGGCGACCATGCCGACCGCCTGGCCAGATTCATTGTGGACGAGTTTGGCTTCGGCAATACCGACGAGGCTTCGCTCCTTGAATGTGCCCTATGGCATGAAACACGGGGCATCTTGCCCGAGGCGAAGCGCCACTCGCTCGTTGACATGCGAACAGCATTGGCCCGAGAGAACCACGATTTCGGCTGAACACAGGCAACAGATTTACTGTCAGTCGTCGCTCTAGCCGTCCAACTGTAACCGCCATTCCAACCGTCCGATCTCCGCTATCTGGCCGCCGCTCACGGGCAGCCAGCACGGCCAGGCGCGTCGCCTGGAACATGACAGTGAGCCCTCGAACAACAGGAGCCATCATGGCCAAGGACATCAAGACACTGGACGTGCTTTTTCACGATACGTTGAAGGACGTCTACTTCGCCGAGAACAAGATCGTCGACACACTGCCGAAGATGCGCGATGCCGCCAAGAGCAAGCCGCTCAAGGACGCGTTTATCAAGCATCTCGCAGAGACAAAGGTCCATGTCGAGCGATTGGACGAAGTGTTCAAGATCATCGGCAAGAAGCCTGAGAAGAAGACCTGTGACGCGATCATGGGCATCACCAAGGAAGGCGCCTCGATCATGGAAGCGTATCAAGGCTCGCCCGCGCTCGACGCCGGACTGCTTGCAGCCGCACAGGCTGTCGAACACTACGAAATGTCACGCTATGGCACGCTGAGGACCTGGGCGCTGGAACTGGGCATGAAAGACGCCGCCAAGCTGCTTCAGACGACGCTCGACGAAGAGCAGGCGACGGACATTGCCCTGACCGCGATCGCCACCAAGGTCGTCAATCAGTCCGCCGAAAAAGCGGCCTGACACAAGCACCAGCCCGGCTTGATCCTTTATCGAGCCGGGCAAAGGCTGCGGTTCCGGCGGCCATCTCGACCCTCTCTGCGAATTGAAGAGGTCGAGCGCATCCCCGGCCCGCACCGTTATTCCTTCTTCGCCCGCAACAGGGATTTCGCCCGCCGCCGGGACGACGACATCACCGCCTTTTTCCTCACCGATTTCCTCGCCCGCCAGTTCGAAACCTTCGTCATCGAACCGCTCGGCCTGGACCGGCATCCGGAGCTGAGGGACATGTATTTCGGCCATTACCGCAAGCTGGTCTATCTCTCGCAGCAGGAGGATCTGGCCCTGCAGGAAAAGGCGAAGAAGGCGGCGGACTATCTCGGGCTTGAATACGAGTACCGCTTCACCGGCTATGGCGATCTCGCGACCTCGCTGATCAGGGCGTGAGTATGCGACTTGTCGCGCATGGCGCGCGGTGTCGCAGGTTGGGGCATCACACGCTGGCCCTGCTAGCGCGCATTTACTCTATCGGCTGATTGGGCGCTCCGACCGGCACACGCGCCACGATGGGCCTTCCCGCATAGGACAGAACGCTGCACAACCTGCTGGCTGCAACTCCACCGCTGACCACAGGATTGCCCGTCATGAGCGCACTGCTTTCCGCCGAACTCGCCTGGTACGCCACCGGCCGCTTCTACGAGGCGAACGACGGCACGTTGGCCGACTACGGCTATTTCCTGCACCTGCCTTTTCTTGATGCCCAGATGTTTGATGGAGAACCGGGCGAAACGACTGCCCATTTCACCTTCGCCGCCAAGCCTTTCAAGGCGCAAGCGGCAGCAAACGGTGTCCTGTCCCTCGGCCTCGACCCGGTCGGCGAATTTTCGCTTTATCTTCAGCGCAAGCCGGCTGGAACCTTCGATGACCCCACCTCCTTCGCCAAGGGAGAATGCATCGCCACGTTCCGGCGGACCAGCCTGGTGGTGGGGACGACGGTCTCCGACACCATCGCTGGGACGACGGCCGTGCTGTTCGGCACCAATGTGTTTTCGGCCCGCCTGATTGCAAGCGCACCGTTTGATTTCGGCGGTCTCCGCCATGATGTGGCACACTATCTCGGCGCGGGCATCACGCAATTCGGCACGTCCGCCGCCACGCAGATCGAGCCGACGCCGGTGGGCTACAAGCGGGTGCTGCCGTTCACGGGCTCGGCCATCGCCCTCGGTCGAGCCGACTAGAGCCGATCACGGAGGCTGATGCCGCCAGCGCCCATTGCCGCCGGCAACGACATTGTCTGACGGCGGCGGAAGCAGGAACCGAGCACTTTACGGCGAGCCTTATATAGGGTACCCCCCTATATAATATTGGAGCCAGCGGCATGAGCAATCACCAACACGACCATCATCACCACCACAGTCACCACGGGCATTCGCATGGCGAAGGACGCGTGCTCGCGGCGCGCCACGATCACGTCTTCCTTGGCGGCAATCACGAGCGCAACGAGCGGCGGACCTGGATCGTCATCGCGGTCACCGCGACGATGATGGTGATCGAGATCGCGGCCGGGCAGGTCTTCGGGTCGATGGCGCTCGTTGCCGACGGCTGGCACATGTCGACCCATGCCGCCGCGATGCTGATTGCTGCACTCGCCTATCTCTATGCGCGCAAGCATTCGAACAACCGCCGCTTCACCTTCGGCACCGGAAAGCTTGGCGACCTCGCCGGCTTTTCCAGCGCCATCGTGCTGGCGCTCATCGCGCTGCTGATCGGTTGGGAAAGCCTCCAGCGCCTGAGCGCACCTGTCAGCATCGATTTCAGCGAGGCCATTCTCGTCGCCGTGGCCGGCCTCGTCGTCAACCTGGTCTGCGCCTGGCTGCTGAAGGATGATCACGGCCATCACCATCACGAACACCATGGGCATCACCACGGACACCATGGCGGGCAGGATCGAAACCTGCGCGCCGCCTATCTGCACGTCCTCGCCGATGCGCTGACCTCGGTTCTCGCAATTGTCGCGCTCGGTCTGGGCGCGATCTATGGCTGGCTGTGGCTCGATCCCGCCATGGGTATCGTCGGCGCAATCGTCATTGCGCGCTGGTCCTTCGGTCTCATCCGCGACACCGGAGCAACCTTGCTGGATTACCTTCCCGAAGGCGAAGACCTGCCCGAAGAAATCGGCGAGATCGTCGCCAAGGAAGATGCCGAGATTGTCGATCTGCACGTCTGGCAGCTCGGACCGGGTCACCACGGCGCGATCGTCTCGCTTGTCGCCGACAACCCGCGGGCACCGTCCTATTATCGTGAGAAGCTTGCCGCCATTCACGATTTGTCGCATGTCACCGTGGAGGTGGAAGCACGGGCCGCATAGTGACAGCGCCCGAAACCGGAGTGACCGATGACCCATACCATCCGTGAAAAACAGAAGCTCATCAACCGGGTCCGTCGGCTCCGGGGCCAGATGGAGGCGGTCGAACGGATGCTTGAGGAAGAAAAGGGCTGCGCCGAGGTCATGCAGGTGATCGCCGGCATCCGCGGCGCGGTCAACGGCCTGATGGCGGAAGTTGTCGAGGACCACATCCACATGCATCTGGCCGCGGCCGACCTGTCGCAGAAGGATCGGGATGAAGCCGCGGCCGAACTGGTCGACGTGGTGCGCGCCTATATGAAATAGGCCGGGCGGAAAGGACACCGCCTCCGCCGCCGGAATTAGCGGCATCCCCCGCCAAGCTGCTTCAGACGACGCTCGACGAAGAGCAGGCGACGGACATTGCCCTGACCGCGATCGCCATCGCCACCAAGGTCGTCAATCAGACCGCAAATGCTCTCCTCGCCTTTTTCGTCTGAAGAATTGGACCGATGGGAAAATGAGGGCGGCGGCAGGGCGTTTGATCGCGCCGCAACACCTGGAACGTTCTATTGATCGGAGCTCAGTTCCTTGCCGTGGTTCTCGTATCCTCGGGCACGCCGGAAGGGGACGCTGTTTGCGCCCGTTCTTCGAGCTCGGCTGCGACCCACTCGAGAAACAAGTTGTAAGCGACCGCCAACAGGGTGGGTCCGAGAAAGAGCCCGATCAGCCCAAAGGCAAGCACTCCGCCGACGAGTCCAAACAAGCCGAGCAACACCGGCAGGTTGCTGTTTTGGTTGAGCAGATACGGCCGAAGAAAGTTGTCAATGCTGCTGACGAGCAGGAGCCCCCAGACGGCGACGAAGATCGCCCAGCCCATGGAACCTTGCAACAGCAACCAAAGCGCCACCGGTACCCAGAGAAACGGCGGGCCTCCCGGCACGAATGACAGCGCGAAGGTCAGGCCGCCCAACAATATCGGTTGGGGCACACCGGCGATCCAGAAACCGGTGCCGGCCAGCAAGCCCTGCGCAAGGGCAGTTCCGATCATGCCGTAGACGACACCCTTCACGGTCATACCGATGACCATCAGCAATCTCTTGGCGCGGGGACCGGCAACGCGCTCGCTGATCTGACGCATGAAGCCGATCATGCGGCGACCATGCAGGAACAAAAAGAAGGTGATGAATATGCTGAGCGCGAGCTCAAGCAGGACGGCCCCGAGGGCCGCTCCGCCTGCAAGCGCAATATCGGTGACGGGGCCCGTCAGTTTCTTGAGTTCAGCTATGAACGCTGGGGCGTCATGAGCGAGGTTCTCCCAGTAGGTCGCAACGCCTTCGCCAATAATTGGCAGGCCCTTGACCCAGTTGGGCGGCGCCGACGGCCCCTCTTCCAGGACGTGCGCAATCGCTTCGGCAACAGTCTTTATATCGTCCACGAGCGCGGTCACAAGGAACGCAAGGGGTGCTGCCAAGACAAAGACGACCAGCATCGTCATTATCGCCGCGGCAGCTGGGCGATATCCTCCGACGGCACGTTCGCATTGGCGGTAGAGCGGCCAGGTCGAGAAACAGATCACCGCAGCCCACAACAAAGCCGACAGGAAGGGCCAGAGGACCAGGGCGCAACCGATCACCAGCAGGGCAAGCGCGCCCGTACCGAGAACAGGCCCTATCCATCTGCGAGAACCTGACATTGCCCGATCCGCCTCCTCCAGGGGCACATTTGACAGACGACACACTCGCCCGACACACTCGCCGGATCGAGCATACGACGAGCCTAGGCCCGCATCCGATGGACTGCCGGCGCAGGTCCGACGAGGCTAGAGATTTAAGTGACCGCAACGTGGCTCGCTCACGAACTGATACGACGCAATGTCGGGCAATTGCCCGCCTTGCGAGGTCTCCCTCGGTGTCAGCCCGTGGACGAATGGCTCAATACCAGCGACCGCGACCGTACCAACCGCCGCCGCCGAGCAAGAGAACGATGAGAACGATGATGAGTAGTGTGGTGATATCCATTTGGGTCTCCTGGGAGTACCCTGGTTATCGTCGATCAAGATGATGGACGATGCTATTTTTTGCTGTACTCCAACGTAGGATGTAACGCGCCAGATGTGCCTTCGTTCCGGCGCCCAGAGGCGGGCGGCCATAAAGCCGCCCGCCTTGTCCGGTGGCGTCAACCATCGCGGATGGTTATTCCGCTCAGCTGATCTAGCTCTCATCTTCCGGCGGGCGGGGCGGAACCTTTATCGTGCCCCTGCGTATGCCGTCTTTGAGATTGAGAATATCCAGAAGATCATCCGCTTCATCGCGCGGCAAGTTCGACAGCAGAGAGCCGTGAAGAACGACCGGCTGCCCGGTGAAGACATCGACCACCGCCCAGACATTGTTGGCTTCGACCTTGAGACCGTACCGTAGCGTTGCCATGGCTCAGCCCAGTCCACAATCGGGGTTCACGACCTGGCCCTGATCCGCCAGATGCGGCATGGCTGAGCGACCATCGGCGTTGCCCTGAGGCGGTCTGAAGGCCCAGACATGGACAACCGACAGGGCAACCAGAAGCAGGCAGAAGACCAAACGGGAGGACATTGCGCCTCTCCTTCTTCGAATGAGATCATCGCGGTCGGGCGTCATCAGGCTTAAGTAAGGAAACGTGCAAGCGCCTTTTGCAAGGTGTCGGCAGCCGTTCGGTTCAGGGCCCCTTCGATCGCAGTCTCCAATTCCAAACGATGAGCTTACCACATCGGCAATTGACGCGGGGCTTTATCGAGCGGACAACGGAAAACCGTGATGGAGTGACGGTTAACAGGAGCGCGCATCCCCACCAGCAGACACAACCGCCTCAATTGAAACTCAATCGACGCGCTATATTAAACCAAGTAGATTTGGCCGATGTGGCTTTCGCGGTATCAGAACTTCGAACCGCCCCGATCTCCTAAATTTTCGACAGATACGCAAGCTTCGGTTCCAGTGCTTGGGCCAACGCTTCGTCTCGAAGCACATCTCGCTTCGGGACATCTGTTCGCCCGCGCCAAGCCATCTTTGAGCAGCTGTCCGGCCGACCGTGCCCAAGCACATTTTAAGAGGACTGAGACCATCATGAACACGCTAACGTTCACCAAACGCATCATCCGCAGTCCGCGCGACCAGTCGCCTGTCCACCGTTTTCACGTTGGCCAGCTCGTTCGCTCCAGAGGGGCGCTGACGAGGGAGTCAATTGTCGGAGAAACATATCGCATTACCGCGACGCTGCCGATCCGCGACAATGCGCTCCAGTACCGCATACGCAGCAACGGCGAATGCCATGAGCGGGTAACCGATGAAGGCAATCTCGAACTCGTCAATGCCGGCAACGACGCGATCGCACGGGCCGAACGGGCGTTCAGAACTGCACACATCTTGTAAACACCAAGCCAAGCGGTCCGAACAGATCAGCCACAGGAGGCGATCATGAAGTACCACATACCGGCTCAGATCTATCTCTTCGACTATCGTGGTCTGCTTGCCTGGATTGCCCTTTCGCTCGCGATCGCCGTCGTCGTTACCACAATCCTCTTCGGGCGGATCTTGTGATGGCGCGGCGCGAAGATGAATGCACGTCTTCACGCGTCTACCCGGCCGACCCACCGCTGGCCAACTTGGCTTACCGCTAAAAGGATCACACCATGCCACTGAGCTTCCCAAACCAATCCCGAAGCTTCGATGGTGCGAGGAACGCCGTTCGCTTCCTTGGCCACGACGGCATGTTCGAAGTGCCCTTCTATGTCGAGGCGGCGGCTCTGGCCCGTGGCGCGCCCACCCGGACGACCGAGGCGGCCTGCCTCCAGGCATTCGACGCCGCACGCAACTCGATCTACGAAGTCGCAAGGGCAGCCTATGCCAACGGGCGCCGGACAATCTATATCCTCACAGCCGCGGACTTCCGCTAGATCTCGGCCGCTAGATCTCGGAAGGAAACCCGCGGCACCCGCTCGCGCCCAACACCCCCTGGTCTCACAGGATCGCCGCCCTGTTCGGCGACATCACTGTCCACGTCCCCTCTCCCCGCAGGCGGCGACAGGGTGTGGCAACCTCAACTCCGTTGTTGAAATGCGTCCCGCTACTGCATGTTTCCTTTAATCGTACCCTATTGAAGGACAAAAACATGCAGCAATTCAAAGTGCTACAGCGACCTTGGCGCGTCTGATAAGACGCGCGGCGCTGTAGCCTGTGGGCGACGCTGTCGCGACCGCTTGTCGCCAGCGCCTTTGGTATTATTGTTCCGCGAACCACAAACCAGGAGCCGTGCATGCGGCACCCGGCAGTTTCACGGATCTGCTGAAATCACCAAGCGACAGGACTTCTCATGAAACTCGGCTTCATCGGCACCGGCGCACTCTCGTCTGCGATCGTCACCGGGCTCAAATCGCTTCCGGGCGAAACCACGCCGGTCGTGCTGTCGCCACGCAACGAAGAGATCGCGGCGGGCCTTGCCGCGCGGTTTCCCGATGTGCGGGTGGCGGCCGACAATCAGGCGGTCCTGGACGATTGCGACACGGTCATGCTGGCCGTCCGGCCACAGATCGCCCGCGAAGTGCTGCCGCTGTTGCGCTTCCGGCCGGATCACCATGTCGTCAGCCTGATCGCGACCTTCTCCTGCAATGAGATCGCCGCCATGGTGGGCCCGGTGAAGCGGGTGACCAAGGCATTGCCGATGCCGATGATCGCGATCCGCCAGGGGCCGACGATCATTTTCCCGCCGGATCCGGAAATGGCAGCGTTTTTCGGCAGGCTCGGCAAGGCGATCGAGGTTGAAAGCGAGAGCGAGTTCGATGTGCTGAGCGTGGCGACTGCCACCTATGCCAGCTACTTCAAATATCTCGAAACGATCCATGGCTGGCTGAAGGACAACGGCGTGGAGGACGCCAAGGGCCGCGACTATGTGGCCTCGCTGTTTGCCGCGTTGGGTCAGGCACCGGCAACGACACCGGATGCCAGCTTCGCGCATCTCGCCGAGGATTACGCGACACGCGGCGGCATCAACGAACAGGTGCTGCGAGAACTGACGGAGCACGGGACGTTCGAGCGGTTCAAGGAAAGTCTCGGCGGTATTCACCGCCGCATCACCGCGGCTTCGTGACGGCAAGGTCCAAACTTCAGAAGCGAAGCTCGATCACGTCCGGAGGATTGCTGTTGCAATCGGAGTAGCGAATCCAGCGCGGTTCGACCCGGAACACCACGGCACCCTTCTCGACAAATTCTCTCTCGGCCGGAACGCTTTTCACATGCGCTTCCTGGTATCGCTCGAGATCATCGGCGGAGACCTTCGTCGCGTCGCCTTCATATTGAACGGTGATGTTGTTGTCCCAGCCGATGACGAGCGCGACACGGCTCTGGTCGGAGAGATTGACGAACTTGCGGGTGTGTTCGAACGTGTCGAACACGATTTCCAGGTCGTCTCGCACCGAGAAATCGATAGCCGCCGCTTCAGGCCTGCCATCCCGGCCGCAGGTCGCGATCACGGCCAAGGTGTGCTGCCTCAAGAAGTCGAGGATCATGCGTCTGGATTGAATGTCGCCCATTGCTTCATCGTCCTGGATGGCTGGGTGCGTTACCGGCGGAACGAATTCAGGCTTTCCTGCCAAGCGCAGCTTGACAAGGCAATGGAGGGAGTCAAGGTGATCTCATAGCCATCGGCAACCATGCGGCGAACCATCAGCAGCGCGGCGCCCTTGCCGTGAGGCTATGTTGAAGAAGATCGCCACGCCTGTCGGAGGAGACAGCAGTGAAATTCCTCGAATATCTGCCCTATGCGCTTGGATGTGCGGCCGGCCTGCTTCTGGCTCTGCTGATCGGTGCGGTCTGCAACCTGACGGAAGACGTAGCGCTGCTCGAGTCCGTGGCATTGGTCGTGCTCGGCGGCGGTGTGGCCGAATGGTACTGGAACCAGTTAAGCCGCCGGTAACGGGCGAGCCTGCATATCTTGGCCCTGTTCACGCATGGGGCCGCCATGACCGAAATCGCCAGTCCGAATCAAGCCGCCGGCAAGCGCCCCGGCCCTATCGTCGTGGTCACGGCGGGCGGTGAGAACCCGTGGATCATGATCAACGCGCTCGCTGGCCGCTTTTCCGATGTGACCGTCATCGAGGAACAGCCGGAATCCAAGGGCCTGTTCCTGCGTCGCCGCGCCCGCAAGCTCGGCTGGCCGATGGCGCTCGGGCAGCTTGCCACCATGATCGCCTCGCGCTTCGGCAAGCGTTTTACCCGTAGCCGCGCGGAAGAAATCTTCGCCACCTACAAGGTCTCGGGAAAACTCGATTCGTCGATCCCGATCAAATCCGTGGCTTCGATCAACGACGCCGACGCCATCAAGCAAATCCGCGCGCTGAAACCCGGCGTCATCTTCCTCATCAGCTGCCGCTTGCTGAAGGCCGAAACGCTTGCCGCGATCCCCTGCCCGGTCCTCAATTTCCATGCCGGCATCAACCCCACCTATCGCGGCCTGATGGGCGGCTACTGGGCGCTGGTCAACGACGATGCGGAGAACTTCGGCGCGACCGTGCATCTGGTCGATGCCGGCGTCGACACCGGCGGCGTACTCTACCAGTCACGCCAAAGGCCGAGCCAAAGCGACACGATGCACACCTATCCGCTGCTGCAGACGGCTGCTTCCACCGATATTGCGATTGCCGCAGTCACAGATGCGCTTGACGGAAAACTGCGGCCCGTCGATGTCGCAGGTCCGTCACGGCAATGGTTTCACCCGCCAATCTGGGCCTGGGTGTGGAATGGGCTCACACGTCGTATCTGGTAAGCGGTGCAAAGGGTTATCGTTCCTGTCGCATGCGCGCTAAAAGCCTGAAACTGTGGGCAATCCGCTCCGAACGGCATTGACGCGCCGGACCACCCGGCCGACGCTCGCGCGTCTCCTGAAGCGCGCCCGCGGCGGCTCGTCGCCCAGCGTCGTTTTTGGACATATCCGACGTCGTGGCGAGATGAGCCCGGACGCCTGTACATGCGCATTGTCGCACCTACAGCGCCGCGCGTCGTATCAGGCGCGCAAAGGTCGCTGTAGCGCTTTAGAGTGCTGCATGTTTTTGATCCTTAATCGGCTCCGATTAAAGGAAACATGCAGGGGAGGAGAACGACACCCGATGGCAGATCGCATTATCGTCTACTGGCGCGACATTCCGGCCCAGATCATCATCAAGAAGGGCCGCACGACGGCGAAGCGCGAGCTGTCGCTGCGTTTCACCGAGGCGATCGACATGTGCGCGATGCGCACCGGTGCCGCCGAAACCGACGACTATCTCGCAGAATGGCGCAAGGCCGATCCGGTGCCGGTGTCCGACGATCTGGAAGCGGAAGCCGACAGCGCTGCCGCCGAACTCGAAGCCGCCTATGACCGCGAGCGGCTCGTCGCACTGGTCAAGGCCGGAGGCCGCGACAATGGCTGATGCCAAACCTGCAGGCGAACAGAAGATCATGAAGGGCAACGCAGCACCTGGGGCAAAGGCTGCGACCGGCGCCTATACCCCGACCGGGGTTTCTCCGAGCCGCCGGTCGCGCCACAAATATACGGTTCGCCTCTGGGCCGTGCGCAACTCCCGTTTCCTCGAGTGGTTCTACAACCGCTTCGCCGATGTATTCCTGCTCTTGCATCCGCTCTGGAACGCCCTCGGCTACGGCCGGGTCGAGCGACCGATCACCTTCGTCGAGCGTCACGTCAAGGGTTTCCTCTTCGACTGTCGCATGTGCGGCCAGTGCGCGCTGTCTTCAACTGGCATGTCCTGCCCGATGAACTGTCCGAAGCAGCTGCGCAATGGCCCCTGCGGCGGCGTGCGCGCCAACGGCAATTGCGAGGTCGAGCCGGATATGCCCTGCGTCTGGGTGCAGGCCTGGAAGGGCTCGCAGAAC
The DNA here is from genome assembly GCF_052044935.1 of Ensifer sp. 22460. NCBI lineage: Bacteria > Pseudomonadati > Pseudomonadota > Alphaproteobacteria > Hyphomicrobiales > Rhizobiaceae > Ensifer > Ensifer sp. 22460. The sequence goes on along the minus strand of NZ_JBQENZ010000022.1, from coordinate 64,622 downwards.
ATGGAGAAGGGCAATGCGATCATGAACGTGCAGAAGCCGGTCAACCAGTCGCTGCGCGAAACTTCGTCCTGGCTGCGCGTGACGGCGGAAGCCGCAGCGCAGCGTGAAGCGGCATCCAAGGAAGGCCAGGCATGAGCCCCGATATCAATCCCTTCGATCCCGGCGCGCCGCTTGAGCCCCTGCCCGGCCATTCCTCCCGCGGCCGTCTGGAGCGTGTTCTGCGTCGCGGCGAATTTGCCGTCACCGCCGAGCTCAACCCGCCCGACAGCGCCAACCCGCAGGACGTCTACGAACGCGCTGCGGTCTTCGACGGCTGGGTCGACGGCATCAACGCGGTGGATGCATCCGGCGCCAACTGCCACATGTCCTCGGTCGGCATCTGCGCGCTTTTGACCCGCATGGGCTATGCGCCGATCATGCAGATCGCCTGCCGCGACAAGAATCGCATCGCCATCCAGGGCGACGTGCTCGGCGCTTCGGCCATGGGCGTGCAGAACATCATGTGCCTGACCGGCGACGGCGTGCAGGCCGGCGACCAGCCGGGCGCAAAGCCGGTCTTCGACCTCGACTGCATGTCGCTGCTCGAAACCGTGCGCATCATGCGCGACAACTCGAAGTTCCTTTCCGGCCGCAAGCTGACGACGCCGCCGCAGGTGTTCCTCGGCGCCGCCATCAACCCCTTCGCCCCGCCTTACGATTTCCGCCCCTATCGTCTCGCCAAGAAGATCGAGGCCGGCGCGCAGTTCGTGCAGAGCCAGTACTGCTTCGACGTGCCGATGTTCCGCGAATACATGAAGAAGGTGCGCGACCTCGGCTTGCACGAGAAGTGCTATATCCTCGTCGGCGTCGGGCCGATGGCATCGGCCAAGACCGCCCGCTGGATCCGCTCCAACGTTCCGGGCATCCATATCCCCGACAGCGTCATTACCCGCCTGGAAGGCGCGCAGGACCAGAAGAAGGAAGGCAAGCAGCTCTGCATCGACATCATCAACGAGGTGAAGGAGATCGAAGGTGTCTCCGGCATCCACGTGATGGCCTATCGCCAGGAAGAATATGTCGCAGAGATCGTGCATGAATCGGGCGTGCTGAAGGGCCGCCGGCCCTGGAAGCACGAGACGCTGCCTGAGGATGCGCTCGTTGCCGAGCGGCTGGAGCATATTCGCGAAGGCAAGGAAGAAAACCAGCAGGAGATGGCCGAAGCCGCAGCCCATCATCCGCACTGACCAGACCGCAGACAAAACCGGCGCCTATCAGAAGGCGCCTATCATCGACTTCCTGGGCGTGATTACATAGCCCGACGCCAATTGACAAAGGACCCTGCATGACCCGGACCATCGTCGCTTCCGCCACCCGCGAGATCATCATCGGCTTCGACCAGCCGTTCTGCGTCATCGGCGAACGCATCAACCCGACCGGCCGCAAGAAACTCGCCGCCGAAATGATCGAGGGCAACTTCGACACGGTGATCAAGGATGCGCTGGAGCAGGTGGCAGCGGGCGCGACGATGCTCGACGTTAACGCCGGCGTCACCGCCGTCAACCCGAACGAGACCGAGCCGCCGCTGCTCGTCAAGACGCTCGAAATCGTCCAGGGCCTCGTCGATGTACCGCTGGCGATCGACAGTTCCGTCACCGCCGCGATCGAGGCGGCACTGCGCGTTGCCAAGGGCCGCCCGCTGGTCAATTCCGTCACCGGCGAAGAGGAGAAGCTCGAAGCGATTCTGCCGCTCGTCAAGAAATACGACGTACCGGTGGTGGCTATCTCCAACGATGAAACCGGAATCTCGATGGACCCGGACGTGCGCTTCGCCGTCGCCAAGAAGATCGTCGAGCGCGCCCTGGATCACGGCATCAAGCCGCACGACATCGTTGTCGATCCGCTGGTCATGCCGATCGGAGCCCTGGGCGACGCTGGCCGGCAGGTCTTCGCGCTCCTGCGGCGGCTCCGCGAGGAGCTCAAGGTCAACACCACCTGCGGCCTCTCCAACATCTCCTTCGGCCTGCCGCACCGCCACGGCATCAATGCCGGCTTCATCCCGATGGTCATCGGCGCCGGCATGACGTCGGCGATCATGAACCCCTGCCGCCCGCAGGAAATGGAAGCCGTGCGCGCCGCCAACGTTCTGAACGGCACCGATCCGAACTGCACCCACTGGATCAAGACCTATCGCGACCACAAGCCGGCCGAAGGCGGTCACGTCGTTGCGGCCGCACCGGCAGCCGCCAGCGGTGGACGCCGCGGCGGTCGCGCGGCCCGCACCGGCGGTGCGGCAGCGAGCGAGTAGGTTACGTCTTGGGAGGGGAACGGCATGAGAAGCCATCCGCGTCTCGTCGCCGCCCTCCTCCCGTCGCATTCGCGGTGATACAAACGGGAGCGCTATAACACCGACTTCGGCACCCAACCTCGCAGCACAAGGGATCACCCATGACACGCCGCCTTCGACTCGATGCCGCGACCCTCTGGTTTGAAGCACCCTTCGTCATCGCCGTCCGGCTGCAGGAAATGCAGATGGCGGCGCTTACGGGCAAGTCCCACGACGTAACCGAGCTTCACCGCATGATCTCCGAGAAGATCGCGGCCTCAGCGGAAAGCGTCATGGCCGTGAACATGGCCCTTTGGAAAGCTGCCTTCGACAACACGCTGCGGCTGATGGCCGGCGGCACGGCCTCCGGCCACGGAACGGCGATTGCGTCCGCAGCGCTCAGGCCCTATGGCAAGCGGGTGCGCAGCAACGCCCGGCGTCTGTCGCGCAAGTAGCCTGACCGGCCGCCAAGCCTCACGCCTTAACTGTTTGAAACAGATGCTTCCATGTCGGGATTGGACAACTATCGGGCGGCGTTCCGGTGCAGTCTGAAACCGTTTAGCCGTGCTTCGCTCACCTGTTGAAGCGGACCTGACGAAAGACTAGAGCATGCGCATCGAAGGCACTTCCGAGATCGAGACCAACATGACCGAAGCCGCGCAAAAGGAACCTCTGGTGCTGTTCATGCCTTCGGGCAAACGCGGCCGCTTCCCGGTCGGCACCCCGGTTCTCGATGCCGCCCGCAAGCTCGGCGTCTATGTCGAAAGTGTGTGCGGCGGGCGGGCCACCTGCGGGCGCTGTCAGATCGTGGTGCAGGAAGGTAACTTCGCCAAGCACAAGATCGTTTCCTCCAACGAGCACATCTCGGAAAAGGGCGCCAAGGAAGATCGCTACGAAAAGATCCGCGGTCTCCCCGATGGCCGCCGCCTCTCCTGTTCCGCCCAGATCCTCGGCGACCTCGTCATCGACGTGCCGCAGGACACTGTCATCAACGCCCAGGTCGTGCGCAAGGCCGCGACCGATCGGGTGATCGAGCGCAATGCCGCCGTCCAGCTCTGCTATGTCGAGGTGGACGAGCCCGACATGCACAAGCCGCTCGGCGACCTCGACCGGCTGAAGGTGATGCTGGAAAAAGACTGGGGCTGGAAGGATCTCCTGATTGCGCCGCACCTGATCCCGCAGGTCCAGACCATCCTGCGCAAGGGCAACTGGGCCGTCACCGCCGCCATCCACCGCGACATGGATTCGTCCCGCCCCTTCATCGTCGGCCTGTGGCCGGGCCTGAAGAACGAGGCCTATGGCGTTGCCTGCGACATCGGCTCGACGACCATCGCCATGCATCTGGTGTCGCTGCTCTCGGGCCGCATCGTCGGCTCCTCGGGCGCCTCCAACCCGCAGATCCGCTTCGGCGAAGACCTGATGAGCCGCGTCTCCTATGTGATGATGAACCCGGACGGCCGGGAAGCCATGACCAAGGCGGTGCGCGAGGCGGTCAACGGCCTGATCGGCAAGGTCTGCGCCGAGGGCGAAGTCGACCGCCACGACATTCTCGACATGGTCTTCGTCGGCAACCCGATCATGCACCACCTGTTCCTCGGCATTGACCCGACCGAACTCGGTCAGGCGCCGTTTGCGCTCGCCGTCTCCGGTGCCCTGCAATATTGGGCGCACGAGATCGACATCGACGTCAACCGCGGCGCGCGGCTCTATATGCTGCCCTGCATCGCCGGCCATGTCGGCGCCGATGCGGCCGGCGCGACGCTGTCTGAAGGCCCCTATCGCCAGGACAAGATGATGCTGCTCGTCGATGTCGGCACCAATGCCGAGATCGTGCTCGGCAACAAGGACCGCGTCGTCGCCGCCTCCTCGCCCACCGGCCCCGCCTTCGAGGGTGCGGAAATCTCCTCTGGCCAGCGCGCCGCCCCCGGCGCCATCGAGCGCGTGCGTATCGACCCCGAAACGCTGGAACCGCGCTTCCGGGTGATCGGCGTCGACAAGTGGTCGGACGAGGAAGGCTTTGCCGAAGCGGCTGCCAGCGTCGGCGTGACCGGCATCTGCGGCTCGGCGATCATCGAGATCGTCGCCGAGATGTACCTTTCCGGCATCATCTCGCAGGATGGCGTCGTCGATGGCGCGATGGCGGCGAAAAGCCCGCGCATCATCCCCAACGGCCGCACCTTCTCCTATCTGCTGCACGAGGGCGAACAGCGCATTACCGTGACGCAGAACGACATCCGCGCCATCCAGCTCGCCAAGGCAGCGCTTTATGCCGGCATCAAGCTGCTCATGGAAAAGCTTGATGTCAACCATGTCGACACCATCCGCTTCGCCGGCGCCTTCGGCTCCTTCATCGACCCGAAATACGCGATGGTGCTGGGGCTGATCCCGGATTGCGACCTTGAGGAAGTGAAGGCCGTCGGCAACGCCGCCGGCACCGGCGCGCTGATGGCGCTCCTGAACCGCGGCCACCGCCGCGAGGTCGAGCAAACCGTCAGCAAAATCGAGAAGATAGAGACGGCGCTTGAATCAAAATTTCAGGAGCATTTCATCAACGCCATGGCGATGCCGAACAAGGTCGACGCCTTCCCGAAGCTCTCTGCTGTGGTGACTTTGCCGGAGCGCAAGGTGGCGGGCGATGATGGCGAGGGTGGCGGTCGTCGGCGGAGAAGAAGCCGGGAGTAGAGTGAGTCGGCTAAGCTGCCGTCTTCAGACCGTCATCTCAAGGCGCTCATCAGCGTCCTGGGCAGCGGCCCGCCTCGCTCGTCATGAAGCTCGAGCGAGACCGTCTCGAACAGAACCTCGATCGTTACGTCGTTAAAGGATATGAGCCAGAAACGCGGATTGAGGACTTTCCATTTGGCCGCTTCGTCACCGTCCACGACTTCATTGAACGCCCATGGACGGATTGGGTACCTGCACTCCGGCAGGCCATCGACATTCATCGGCGTAATCCGGAAATCGATAACGTCGCCGAACTTGAGAACGACATTACCGCCGCCAGCGCTCGGAGCAGCTTCATAACAGACAAAAGCGCTGAGCCCATCGTAGAGCACAGCGGGATTTGCGACAGTTCCCAACGCGGGAAAAGCCTCCTGCGGTATCGATATCTGCATGATTTGATTGTGGGCACTGTTTCTGTTGACGACGAGATGGTTCCGGTCAGCCACCACTTTGTCAACTCTTCTGCCGCCTCGCACCGTCTGGAACGCTGCCTGACCTCTTCACCAGACGTGGACACTCGATATTTCGGCTTGCCTTAATTCCGGCGGCAGGCGACGGTCTGATGAATCGTATTCTTTGAACTGGCATCCAAAACCCATGAACGACAAGATTCTCGATACCCTGACCGGCATGTACTTCACCGTCGACGATCCCGATGGCACCTACGGCACCGGCCAGGTGATCCGTCTCGCCGCCGAAGGCATCTATTTCATCCGCTACGACGGCAACGAGGTGGAGCTGCCGATGGAGCTCGTCTCGCTCGGCGAGATGCTGCAGACCACCGAAGAAGATTACAAGCTCTGGCGGTTCTTCGACACGATCGAGGAACGGGACAAGTGGATCGAATGGCTGGATGCGCCATCAAAGCCACGCGTCGTCACGCTGGTGCGGCCGACACCAACCAAGTAAAGGCTCGCCGCAACGCTCTCGGCCGCCAACCCTGCCGCTCCTCGCGCGAAATCGGGCAACCCACCAGATTGGTCGGAAGGTGGAGACGACGGCCGTCCCCAAGCTTTTCGGCCGCCGTCATTGCCGAAGTGCAAACTGGCGGCGGACGAAGGCGGCCACACGGCGCATCGATGGCCATCAAGGCTTCGAACCCATGGCCACCGTCAAGCAGGCGTGCTGATCAGTAATACGGCGACACGCATTCCTGGCGCGGCCCGTAATAGGGCTGGAAAGTGTTGTCGTAGGCGTTGTACGAGCGGTAGCGGTCATAGCACCATTCGACATGCGCAGACGGCGCGTTGGAATAGACCCTGCGAGGTGGCTGCGCGATCGCGCCACCGATAACCACTCCTGCCCCGAATGCCGCCAGAGGATACCACCATCCGTCACTGTGCCGACGGTAACCGTCGCGACGGTAGCGGTAGCCCTCGTAGCCATTGTAATAGCCGTATCGTGGAGCCGCATTGTGACGGTTGCCGCCGTAACGGTAGCCGTTATACCCGCGTTTGTGCGGCGGTCCGCCGTAATGACCTGGCTTGTGGTGGATCAACTCGACAGGCTGGGAAACTGACTGCCCCACCGAAACGGGAGACATGGGCATGGCCTGCGCCGAGACCGCCGACAGTGCCGTAGCCGCGGCTACGAGTACTGCACCTATTCTTTTCATGGCATCGTCCAACTGTTGTTCGTCGGGTCATTTTCCGGCACCCGTCATGAACCTCAGATGAACGTGCGCAGCTTGGCGCAGCGTCGAACCTCAAAGCAGCGGGAGCCCATGACCAGATGAAGATCATCATTCCGTAGTGGGGCCAACAAAAAAGGCCGGGGCGAAACCGCACCGACCTTCCTCATCATCGCTCTTACACCAGTGCCAGTACATCCGTGGTCAAAAGTCTAATGCGACGCGGCGATTGCGAGCGGCGAGAATTTTCAGCGCTCATAAGCAATGCCGATGGCCGGGTGTATACGGGGCGATTGTGTTCGAAACAAGGTTGGAAGCGCGCCGCCTTCGATGCGACGCCAAACCAACCGGGCTCGACGCTTCACCCCACCTTCGCCGCAAACGCTGCGAGCAGCCCTGCCCAGCCACCGTCGGAATCAAGCGAGGCACGGGCTACCTCCGCCTTCGCGCCGTAGTTGGCGAGGTCGCGATGTTCGAGCCGCACGGTGGTGCCGCCTTCCGGCGTCGGTTCGAAGGTCACCTCCACCTCGGTCTCGAAATCGGCATCGAAGGTCCATTCGGCATTGAGCTGCCAGGCGAAGAGGATCCGCTTCGGCGGCTCGTAAGCGAGCACCCGGCCCCAGTCCTCTTCCTCGCCCGAGGTGCCCACCTCATACCAACGGCCGCCGGCGGCGGGCTCGACGATAACAGCCCTCTGGCCGCTCGCCGTCAGGCTGTGGGTCGTCAGCCACCAGTCGCCCATGCGCGCGACGAAGATCTCGAAGGCGCGCTCCGGAGGAGCGCTGACGGTTACGGATTTGCGCACCGGCGCCGGCTCGATCATATGCATATCCTTTCCTCCCATTGCTGACGTGGTCGCGGCGGAGGCGTGTCGACCGTAGGGCTTCCGCCCCCTATCGCTCCGGTTCCCTCGGCTCAGTTCCCGAAGCCTCGTCGCTGTCGGCCAGCGCCTTGAAGGCGGCCAGCTGATCCTCCCAGAAGCGGTCCAACCATTGCCTGAGCGGCCCGAGGCCCGCCGGATCGATCGAATAGATGCGCCTCTGGCCCTGAGGCTCGTCGGTGACCAGCCCCGCCTCCTTCAGCACCTTCAGATGCTGCGAGATCGCCGGCTGCGAGACCGGCAAGGACCGGGCGACATCAGCAACCGAGGAACGTCCCTTGGCAAGCTTCTCGAAGATCGCCCGGCGCGTCGGGTCTGCGAGCGCAGTGAGCACTTTTCCTTCATAAGCCATGACTTATCATAAGGCACTACTTATGAGAGTCAACCGCTAGCGCCGCCACGCAAAAGCGCCGCGCGTCCGACGGAACACGCGGCGCTTGGGTTGAGAGCGGTGGCGGACCGCCTTATTGCGGCGTCAGGTCGAAGCCGAACCACTTTTCCGACAGGCGCTTGATGGTGCCGTCGGCCTTGGCTGCGGCGATGGCGTCGTCAAACAGCGCCTTCAGCTCGGTATCGCTCTTGCGCAGACCGACGGAGCTGCCGGCGCCGAGGAAGCCGCCCTGGAAACGGGGGCCGACGATGACCATGTCGCTGTTGGCGGGCTTTTCGACCGCGGTCTTCAGATAGCCCATCGATGCCATGATGAGGTCGACGCGGCCGGCGACGAGATCGAGGTCGTGCTGCTCGGTCGTCTTGTATTCGCGCACCTCGACGACGTCCTTCAGGTATTCGTCGATGAAGCGCGCGGCGATCGAGGCGGTCTGGACGCCGACGGTCTTGCCTTCGACCAGCGGCTTCAATTCATCGACCGCCTTGCGCGCGCCGGCCTCGTTGGAGGCGAGCGAGAACAGTTCGCCCTTCATCGGCAGCGTTTCCAGCTCGCCGCCCTTCAGCGTGGCAAAGGCCTGGCCGGTGCTGCCGTAGGACATCGAGAAGTCGATGACTTCCTTGCGCTTTTCGGTCGCCGACATGCCGGCTATGATCGCGTCGAACTTGCCGGCGTTGAGCGCCGGGATCAGGCCGTCGAAGGATTGGGCGATGACGGTGCATTCGACCTTCATGTGGTCGCAGAGATATTTGCTGAGCTCGATCTCGTAGCCGTCGAGCGTGCCGTCCGCCTTGGTCAGGTTATAGGGCGGAAAGGCGCCTTCGGTGGCGATGGTGATCTTGGTCCACTTCTTGTCTTCGGCCTGAGCCGGCATGGACATCAGCCCCGCGGCAACGGCAAGCGCCGAAGCCATGATTGCGGTCATCTTTTTCATTACAGCATTCCCCTTTTTGTGGATGTTGATTGGTTTGTTTGTTCTCTCGGTCCGCCGGTAACGGCAGACTTCAATTCTTGATGAACTGGCGGAAGCGTTCGGACTTCGAACGGGTGAAGACCTCGTGCGGCGGTCCCTCCTCCTCGATCGTTCCCTTGTGCACGAACACGACGCGGCTCGAGACGTCGCGGGCAAAGCCCATCTCGTGGGTCACGACCAGCATGGTCCGCCCTTCCTCGGCGAGCCCCCGCATGACGCGCAGCACCTCGCCCACCAGTTCCGGGTCGAGCGCCGAGGTGGGTTCGTCGAACAGCATCGCCTTCGGGCGCATGGCGAGTGCGCGGGCGATCGCGGCGCGCTGCTGCTGGCCGCCGGAGAGATGCGAGGGATAGTGGTTGCGCTTGTCGGCGATGCCGACCTTGGCAAGCAGCGCTTCGGCTTCCTCGATCGCTTCCGCCCGCGGGCGCTTCAACACGTGCACCGGCGCCTCGATGACGTTTTCGAGCACGGTCTTGTGGGACCAGAGATTGAAGCTCTGGAACACCATGCCGAGTTCGGAGCGGATGCGGTCCACCTGCTTCTGATCGGCCGGACGGCTGCGCCCATCGCTCAGCGTCTTCAGCCGGATCGCCTCGCCGGCGACCTCGATCGTGCCCGAATTCGGCACCTCCAGCATGTTGATGCAGCGAAGCAGCGTCGACTTGCCGGAGCCGGAGGATCCGAGAATGGAAATCACTTCGCCCTCGCGTGCGTCGAGTGACACGCCTTTCAGCACTTCGACCGGTCCGAAGCTCTTGTGAAGATCGTGCACGCGGATGGCAACCGGTGCAGTGACGGCGGCGGACATGTTCAATGGGCTTCTCCCTTGAGTTCGGCAGAGATCGCCAGCGGCGCGCGCAGTTGCGGGTTCAGCCTGTGTTCGGCGAAAGCGACGAGCCGGGTCAGCGCGAAATTGATGGCGAGATAGATGATCCCCGCGACGACGAAGACCTCGATGACGCGGTAGCTGTCCGAAATGAGCTTGGCAGCGACGCCGGTGATTTCCATCAGCGTGATGATCGAGGCGAGCGAGGTTGCCTTGACCATGGAGATCATCTCGTTGCCGTAGCCGGGCAGCGCCTGGCGAAGCGCTTGCGGCATGACGATGCGACGGAAGATCATGACGCGCCCCATGCCACAGGCCCGCGCTGCCTCGACCTGGCCGTGCGGCACCGAAAGCAGCCCGCCGCGGATGATCTCGCTGGCATAGGCGGCCGTGTTCAGCATCAGCGCCAGCACCGCGCACCAATAGGGTTCACGGAGGACCGGCCAGAAAATGCTGTGGCGCACGGCCGGAAACTGGCTGAGACCGTAATAGATCAAGAAGATCTGCACGAGCAGCGGCGTACCGCGAAACAGGAACACATAGACGCGGGCAAAGAGATCGAGCGCGAGAATGCCGGACAGACGCGCAAGCGCCAGCCCCAGGGCCAGCACCGAGCCGAGCACGATCGACGTGACGGCAAGCTCCAGCGTCAGTGGCAGCGCCGCCGCCAAGCTCCAGAAGGTTTCGAGGGCAAATTTGATATCCATCAGCCCCTCCTGACGCCGCGCGAGAACCGGCGTTCGGTGACCTGAAGAACGAGGCCCGAGACCGTGGAAATGGCGAGATAGATCATCGCTGCGATAAAGAAGAAGTCGAAGGGGCGGCTGGTCGATCCGGCGCCGATCTGCGCCTGGCGCAGCAGTTCGACGACGCCCGTGACCGAGACCAGCGCCGATTCCTTCAGCACCACCTGCCAGACATTGCCGAGCCCGGGCAGCGCATAACGCAGCGTCAGCGGCGCGGTGATGCGGCGGAACTTGAGGAGCCGTCCCATGCCGCAGGCAGTTGCCGCCTCCAGTTCGCCCGGATGCACGGCACGAAAGGCGCCGCGATAGACCTCGGTCTGCTGGGCGCCCGAGGTGATGCCGACCGCAAGCGCGCCGGCGATGAAGCCCGGGAAGCTGACGAAACCCTCCGCGCCGAACAATTGGCCGACGGCCGTCACCACGGCACTGCCGCCGAAATAGAACAGATAGATGACCAAGAGGTCGGGAATGCCGCGAAGGACGGTGGTATAGGCCTCGGCGCAACCTCGGAGAAGCGGACCGCCAGCAATCTTCGCCCAGGCCCCGAAGGTGCCGATGACGCCGCCGATCGCAAACCCTGCGATCGCGATCAGGATCGTCATCCACGCGCCGGCGGCAAGCGCCGGCCCCCAGCCGTCGGGCCCGAAGCTGATGATGTCAAGGAAACCGGGCCCAGTCATCGCAGCGCCTCCCTTCGCTTGTCGACCGATGACTTAACCATGGCTCACTCCGGGGATCGGCGGGTCGACATCATCTGGAATGGGATTGACGAAGGGCGTGCCCTCCAGCCGTGCCGCGTGGTCGGCCTTGGCGGCGGCGATCAGCGCCGGATCGAGGATCAGCTCGACCGCCGTGCTCGCCATCACCTTTGCCGCGTGCTCCATGCCCTTGTGGGCGGCCGGAAGCTTGCCTTGCGCAACCAGCTGCCAGGAGTGGCCGGGCGTGCCGATCGCGTAGGTTGCGCCGCGCAGCTGCACCGTCGGCACCACCCAGCTGACCGTTCCGACATCGGTGGAGCCGACGAGGGTTCCGGCGCCGTTTTCCGGCGGGAAGATCGCGTCGCAGAGCGAAATGCCGCGGCGCAGTTTCAGGCCGAACCGCTCGAAGGCGGAGGCGATATCCTCGCCGGTAAAGGTCTCCTGGAATTTTGCCGCCATCCTGCGGTCGTCTTCATCGAACTCAGGCGGCCCCAGATGCTCGAGCTGGCGGTGCATCAGCGCCTCGAGCGGCGTGTTGCCGATCAGGTTGGCGTCGCCGCTGACGATCTCGTCCGTGACCGTCGTTCCCGTCATCAGCGCCGCACCCTTTGCCACGCTGCGGACGCGTTCGACGAGATCAAGCAGTTCCGGCAGGCTGCGGGCGCGGACGAGATAGCGCGCCTTCGCCCGGGCCTGGACCACGTTCGGCGCATTGCCGCCCGTATCCGTCACCGCATAGTGGATCCGCGCCGAAGACGGCATGTGCTCACGCAGATAGTTCACCCCGACATTCATCAGCTCAAGCGCATCGAGCGCGCTGCGGCCGAGATGCGGTGCCGCCGACGCATGCGACGCCCGACCGCTGAAGCGGAAGTCGAGCTCGTTGCAGGCGAGCGAGATCGGGTTGTTGACACCGGCAAAGGGCGCCGGATGCCAGGAGATCGCAATATCGACATCGTCGAACACGCCGGCACGAACCATGAAACCCTTGGAAGAGCCGCCCTCTTCCGCCGGGCAGCCGTAATAGCGGACCCGCCCCTTGATGCCGTTGGCGGCGAGGTAATCCTTGACGGCGGTGGCCGCCATCAGCGAACCGGCGCCGAGCAGATTGTGGCCGCAGCCGTGGCCATTGCCGCCTTCGCTGAGCGGCCGTTCCTCGGCAACACCTGCCTCCTGGCTCAGGCCCGGCAACGCATCGAACTCGCCGAGAATGGCGATGACCGGTCCGCCCTCGCCCGCCTCGCCCATGACCGCCGTCGGCATGCCGGCAATGCCACGCGACACGCGGAAACCCTCGGCCTCCAGGAGGCGCGCATGCTCGGCCGACGAGCGAAACTCCTCGTAGTTGGTTTCCGGCGTATCCCAGACCCGGTCGCTGAGCACGAAAAACCGCTCGCGCTTGGCTTCAAGGAGGTCCCAGACGGCATCGGCATTTTTCATCGTTTATTAACTTCCGCAACAATAGTAACCAGAATTGGCGCCAATTTATGATAACATTTTTGGATACACAAGAGGGTCATGAAATATTTCCACCGATGTGCACAACAGCGAAAGGCGGACAAGGAAAGCCGTTCTGGCGCATTGAATTGTCCAGGGCAGCATCATAGTTTCTCCAAAAATGGAACCAATTTCGCCGCAGCAGGCGACGTGAGCCACGCGCAGGCGACGTGAGGCGCGAGGAAGACCATGCGGCAAGAGAGAGTGTAAGGCAGGAATGAGCGACGATCTGACGGAAATGCTGGCGGCCGAGGAAAAGCCCGAGGAGAAGAAGGATGTCACCGACCTGTTGCTGCACGACATCCTGACCGGGACATTGCCGGCGGGCACCTGGCTGAAGCAGATCGACCTGGAGCGCCGCTACGATTGCACCCGGCCGGAGGTGCGCCGGGCACTCGACCGGCTGTCGCAGCGACGGCTGGTGCAGCACAATCCCAACCGCGGCTATCAGGTCTACGAACTTGACGACCAGCGCACGCGGGAGATCAGCGATATCCGCGTGATCCTGGAGACCGGCGTCGCCGACCGGATGATCGCCAATGTCACGCCTGCGGCCATTGCCGAGCTGCGCGGGCTTGCCCGTCGGTTCGACGAAATGTCGTTCCGAGGCTCCATCATGGAGCACTACGACGCCAACCTCGCCTTTCACCGCGCGCTTCTGCTTCTTGCCGGCAATTCCGAACTTGTCGACGTCGTCGCCGAAATCCGCCAGCGAACGGTATCGGCCCCGGTTTCGCAATGGCGCACGCGGGCCCGCATCGAGCAATCGGCGCGCGAGCACCACCTGATGGTCGATGCGCTGGAAGCCCGGGATCTGGCTGAACTGAAACGTCTGATCGAGATCCACATCCGCCAGGCGCCGATCAGGACCTGAGCGTCTGGCCTTTCGGCGCTTCGCCGGTCGGGCGACCGGTTCGCCGCCCCGCCGACGGCAACTGTGCGCCAAGGGGAGGCCTTAAACAACTCGAGCTTCAGGCTGCCGGATTTTGAAGCCGCGTGATTGCGCGGCTTCCATAGCGGTCCTGCTCAAGCAGGCAGGTCCCGGGACCATCGGCGTTGGCCCCGTTTGATGTCATGCGTAGGCTTCACTCAGCCGCGAATTTCACCGTCACGCCGCGCTGGCGAAAGTATGCCTGCATCAGCTTCCTGCCGGAACGGTTGTTCTGCACGAGCCTGGCCGGGTCGAATACGGCTTCCTTCAACCCCGCCCGCGCCATCGCTGCCTTGAGGGCCGCAATATGCACGTCGATGTCGGCATTGTCCGCCTGGAGCGATTCATAAATGCGGTTTGTTGCCTCTGCTACGGTCGGTTCGCTCACTGTCACACTCCTGTTGCTGTGTGGCTGGCGGTCGCCACATTCGTCGGCTTGACCCTATTGTGAAGAAAAATGCCCACGTCAATGGGTGACGATGGATTGGAGCATCGCGTCCGCTTTCGATAATGCGGCACCAGAAGCAGACCAGGAACCGGCCCCTTTCGGTCGAGACGCCACGGCCGCTTCGCGCCCCAACGCCCGTTGCGATTGATCCGATCGCGGCGTCCGCGGCGAAAGCTAACCGCCAAACAGGATCGTCACCGCCACCAGCACCGCGCCGATCGCCGTCATCGCAAAGGCCATCGGCCAGGGGCTGCGCCCCATATATTGCCCGAGCCGCGCGCCGACGACGAAGAGCATGACGAGCGCAATACCGTTCGAAACGCGCATCGCCAGCGCGACATCGTCGATCAACAGGAAGGGAATGCTGGGCGGCAGCGTCGAGGTGACGACGAGCAGGAAGATGGCGAAAGCCGCTTTCAGGTCATGCCCCGTTACCGCCCTGTGCCTGGGATCGGCGGCAAGCGCCCTCACCCTGAGAAGCAGCGCCTCGGTCTCCTTTGGCGAGGACACGCGGCGCACGTCATCCGGGAGGCTTTCGAGAAACATTTCGCGGGCGCGGGCAAGCGGCTCGCGCCGGAGGGCGTCAAGAAAGCCGCGGCGGCGCACCCTCTCGACAGCCGTCGTCAGCACATACATGACGCCATCGACGATGCCCCAGGCGATGTTGCAGCCGAGGGCGGCGACAAGCACGGCATTGACCCCACCCTCGCTGCCCGTAACCGTGCTCATCGTTCCCGTGAAGGAAAGCGCCATCAGCAGCCCGAAGATGATTTCCGAGAGGCGATCGATCGGATCGAGAACGGGACGCGTTTGGTCGCTCAAGGTTGTCCGCCCCGCGAGAAGAACCGAAGGGCGGCAGGCAGGGGGCGGAAGGCGGCAAACCGCATGCGGCCCCCCTATTGCATCTGCAGGTCAGCGAAGGCGTCACGCACGTGATCGGCAACCGCCAGCACCGGCGCCGGCGCGTCAGTGATCACCTGCAGGCCGATATTGTAGTGGCCGAGATCCGGCAGGCCGTCGCGCTCGCCGAGTTGCACCATCTCGCCCTGGACGAGGTAGCGCGGCAGCGGCGCGATCGCCAGGCCGGCGAGAACGGCGGCGCGCTGGCCGGTCGTATAGGCGCTCAAGAAAGCGATGCGGAACTTGCGGCCGGCGCGCGACAATTTCTCCACGGCGTCTGCCCGCCAAACGCAGCCATCCTCCCACATCGACACCGGCAGCGGATCCTTCAGATGCGCGTTGCCGCACTTGGCGCCGGCCCAGACGAGCTTCTCCTGCATCAGGATTTCGCCGTTTCTCGGCGTTCCCTCGGTGAGGCTGTTGAAGATGGCAATGTCGAGCCGGTGCTCGTCGACCTTCTTGCGCATGGCATTGCTCATGCCGATCGACACATCGATCGTCACGTTCGGATAGGACTCCGCAAAACGCTTCAGCACTTCTGGCAGGATGCGTTCGCCGACATCCTCGGGCGCACCGACGCGCACGACGCCGTTCATGTCCGGCAGCAGGAAGCGCGACACCGTTTCATTGTTGAGCGACAGCAACCGGCGGGCAAAGCCGAGCAGCATTTCCCCTTTCGGCGTCAGCGTCACCGAGCGCGCGTCACGCAGGAAGAGCGTGCTGCCGAGCATTTCCTCGAGCTTCTTGATCTGCATCGAGACCGCAGACGGCGTGCGGTAGACGGTTTCGGCGGCGGTGGTGAAATTGCCGGTCTCGGCGATGGCGACAAAGGTCTTCAGCACGTCCATTTCAAGAAGCGGAAGCGCGTGGCGCATCATCATGTTCATGGCGGCATCCTCGATCAGAAAAACTGAAAGATAAGTTCACTTCATTTCGTTTGATTGAACATCAGCAATGACCGATAGTCAAGCTCAAGGACGACGAAGGAAGGAGAAGCCCATGTCCGCCGCCCCGCTTGTTATCGCCACTCGACAGAGTTCCCTGTGTAACAGCCCCGCGTCGCAGGCAGTGGTACAAATTCAGCATCGAAGGAGCAACGACATGGTCCTCAACACCCTTACCCAAGTGATCGCCGTACTCGACGGCGTTGTCCGGCAGAGACGCGAAAAGCAGATCGCACGAAATCGGGTGGAAGCCCGGCGCGAACTGGCAAAACTGCCGAAGAGAGTCCGCGACGACGTGATGTTTGCGGACCCGCTAATCAATCACCAAGTTTGATGGAAAGCATCAAACATATTCGTTGGAATGATAGATCGGGTTGCGCCATATATACGATTATGGTCGCGACCTGCTGAGACACTCAGAAGGAGCCATGAAATGTCCAACATTCAGTTTTCATCGGCCTCGGAACGGGCATCCTCCCACTCGTCCCTTCCGGGTCTCTTCAATCTGCAGGTTCGTGCCTGGGCAGCGTGGAAGCGCCATCGCCAGGAACGGGCACTGGAAAACCTGTCCTATGACACGCTGAAGGACATCGGCTTCCCGTCGGTCGACGACGCCGTGCATAAGACCGAACAATGAATGACGGCTTGACCGGCCCCGGGCCGGTCGAGGTAGCCGGATACGACGAAGGGCATCGCCGAGAAGGCGATGCCCTTTTTCTTTGCGCGGATGGCCCCTGCCATGCCGTGCAAGAACCCATCGCGCCCTTATTCTGATCTCAGGCAACGGGAGCACGGCACGGCAAAGGCGCGCCTCGAAAAACGCGCGCGAGATTTAAGTCAGCAGTTGCATGATCATCGACGGCCGCCAGACAAAGCACCCTGCAACGAACCCCACGAACGCGAGCGCCAACGCTCCCACGATGCCGTGGCCTACCCACCCACTGTAGGCACCGATGGCGGTCGTTGTCGTGATGATCGAACCGGCCCAAAGAACCTTCATCAGCCAGACAACGCGATGCGCAGCTGTTGGTGGATCCTGACTCATGCAAAAATCGCCTTTACCGCCAACCAAGCGTGCGCATCCAACCCGCCTTGCACCCTTGCCGCGAATGCATTGGGACCCGGTAGCCTTCCGCCGTGGGGCAGTACGAACGTCACTTGTCTTTTACCGACACCCGCCGCAGCCGCCGAAAACGTCGCAATCGGCAAACACAACCCTGGAGCGCGCTTTGTGATTGTTGCGTATCTCTGGCAGTTCTTGTCAGATAACGTCAACTGTGCTGGAAAAACCGTCGCTTTCCTTACAAAAGCCTGAAAGACCGGTGGAACCGCCTTTTGCCGTGCAATGTCGCAATGCGAAATCTCTTTGCGGTCGCTGCTTTCCATGCCAATGTCGCAAACAGACAAGCCGAAGAGTATCTTCCAAGCGACGAATATACACCATCGCCAAGCATGGGAAGCCTCATGAACAAGCCACTGACCAAAAAGCGTTCTCTCGTCTTCTTCCTGGTGCCGAACTTTTCCATGCTGCCGTTTTCGGCGGCGATCGAAACGCTCCGCATCGCCAACCGCATGCTCGGCTACGAGGCCTATACCTGGCGCCTCGCTTCGTCCGACGGCGAAAAGGTCCTCTCTTCGAGCGGCATCGCGCTCGAAGTCAATTCGTCGCTCGCCGACGAGCGCAAGTTCCTGGGCGGCGAGAACCGCCCCTCGATGGTGCTGGTCTGTTCCGGCATCTACGTCGAGGATTTCAACAACAAGTCGGTCAATGCCTGGCTGCGCGAGGTCTACAACCGCGGCGTCGCCGTCGGCAGCCTCTGTACCGGCGCCCATGTGCTGGCGTCCGCCGGCCTTTTGACCGGCAAGCGCTGCGCCATCCACTGGGAAAACCTGCCGGGCTTTTCCGAAAGCTTCCCGCAGGTCGACGTCTATGCCGACCTCTACGAGATCGACAGCAACATCTATACCTGCGCCGGCGGCACCGCCTCGCTCGACATGATGCTGAACCTGATCGACCAGGATTTCGGCGAGAACCTCGTCAACCGCGTCTGCGAGCAGGCGCTGACCGACCGCGTGCGCGGGCCGCATGACCGCCAGCGCCTGCCACTGCGCGCCCGCCTCGGCGTGCAGAACGCCAAGGTGCTGTCGATCATCGAACTCATGGAGGCAAACCTCGCCGAGCCGCTGTCGCTGCTCGAAATCGCCGAGGGCGCCGATCTCTCGCGCCGCCAGATCGAACGGCTGTTCCGCCAGGAAATGGGCCGTTCGCCGGCCCGCTACTACCTGGAGATCCGCCTCGACCGCGCCCGGCACCTGCTCATCCAGTCGTCGATGCCGGTCGTGGAAGTCGCCGTTGCCTGCGGTTTCGTCTCCGCCTCGCACTTCTCCAAGTGTTATCGCGAACTCTACAACCGCTCGCCGCAGCAGGAGCGCGCCGACCGCAAACTGACACTGCAGATGGCGCGGTAAAGAGCGACATAAAGACAAGTCGAAGGGCGGAGCGATCCGCCCTTTTTCGTTTTGCCGGTGACACGTTCAGCTTGTATCGTCGTGCCGCTTGCACGCTCCTTCTTTTTGGGTTGAATGGCTGACACTTCGGCACACAGGAGCAACGCGTCTTATGGCACCCGTCCAGATCAATCCCGCCAAGGTTCGCGAATTCAAGGATTTCGAGAGTTTCTACGACTGGCTCGGCGCCCATCATCACAGCGAAGACGAAGTCTGGATCAGGACCCACAAGGTGAACTCCGGCCTCGCCTCGATCACGCCGAAGGAGGCGATCGATGTGGTGCTCTGCTGGGGCTGGATTGACGGCGTGCGCAAGGGGCTGGACGACAAGAGCTTCCTGCAGCGCTATTCGCCGCGGGGCAAGAAGAGCATCTGGAGCAAGATCAACGTCGACAATGTCGCGCGGCTGATCAAGGAAGGCCGCATGACCGAGTCTGGCCTGCGCCAGGTGGACGCCGCCAAGGCGGACGGCCGCTGGGATCGGGCCTATGCCAGCGGCAAGGACATGAAGATCCCCGACGACCTGCAGGCGGCGATCGATGCCGAGCCGAAAGCGAAAGAAACGCTGGCAACACTCAGCGCCCAGAACCGCTTCGCACTCGCCTTCCGCACCCACAACATGAAGACCGAGGCGGGGCGGAAAAAGAAGATCGAAACCTTTGTCGAAATGCTGAAGCGCGGCGAGACGATCTATCCGCAGAAGCTGAAATAGAACGCCGCAGCCGCGCCTTCGGCCGCCGCAAGGATAGCGAAAACGGCCATCCGGGCCGCCTGCTATCCCTGCCCGTGGAAGGCGCGCTCCAGTTCGGCGATGTCGAGCTTGATCATGCCCAGCATCGCCTCGGTCGCTCGCTTGGCGCGTTCGCGGTCAGAATGGGCGACCATGTCGCCAAGAACGCGCGGCGCGATCTGCCAGCACAGCCCCCAGCGATCCCGGATCCAGCCGCATTGCTCGGGCTCGCCGCCGTTATCGAGGATCGCGCTCCACAGCCGGTCGATCTCCTCCTGGCTGTCGCACTGGATCATGATCGAGAAGGCATGGTTGAACGGGTCGAGCGGCCCGGCTTCGAGCGCCATGAACTGCTGATTGCCAAGCATGAACTCGATGACCTGAACGCTGCCGGGCGGTCCGCTCGGGCTTTCCGCCGGCAAGGTGGTGATGCGGGTGATCGCCGAGTTGGGAACGAGGGAAATATAGAAGTCGACCGCCTCGCGCGCCACCTTCGCAAACCAGAGATTTGAAACTACAGTCGTCATCTGTTGGCTCCTCTTCGTAATACTGGGCCTTGCCCAAGTGACCGAAGGACGATCGAAGCCGTTCCAAACCGACAGTGCCGTCTCGTTTCTTATGCGCGTCGCGACTTGGCGACACAGGAGGTACCACTCCGTACCGGAAGGCGACGACGGAGCCGGGGCGAGCTAGCGGGAAGTCTCGGTACGCATTTGCTCAAGTGCCTTCTCAGCCGAGGGATACTTTCCGTTGACTACAAGCCTGTTGCCTTTGCGCCAATCGTCCATCGAAAATCCCCAGCCTTCCAACCGTGAGATTTCATCCTTCTTCAACGAAAATTCCAGTGGCCCTAAGTAGCTGAAGATCTGAATCGGTTCGACGTGGAGGTGTTTAAAGGCAAAACGATCCTGAACCCGTTTCAAAACATTGAGATAGCCATTGCGCCGCTGACCACCGGCCTCGAATGCCTGATCCGCCGTTTTGATAATGAATCCGGTCTCCTTCTGCATTGTGTGCCAGAGGCGCTGTTTCTGCGGGCTGTCAATTTCTCTGCTTCGGCCGTAGATCAAAATGTAGGACCGAGAGAACGAAAGCTCGTTCATCCAGCGTCCAAATGGAGCTTCGAACAGGGTCCGATCCTGATTCGTCTCCTCCAGCTGGCTCTTCCAGGTTCTCACCTGATGGAGCGCCTGTAGAAAATCAGGATGGCACTCCAGAACGTCTTTCGCCGTTCGAAAGATTGCCTTCTTCGGATCTTCTAGTTCGACGTGGCAGAGCCGAAATTCATCACTGCTTTTGGTGGCATAGCTATAGTCTGTGATCCGCCTGTTGTGATGTAAATGGACCTTCGAGAAAATGGACCCGAACAGAACATCGTGATTGAGCAGGACAGGCGTTGGAAGATGATATGTCTCCTGCTCCAGATACGACTGAAACGCGTTCTCATTACGAAGATTATCGAGCAAAGAAGAAAATTCGGCCTTTTTGTGCTCCACGAGCGCCGCGGGATCAAATGTCATGACTGTCTCTAAAATCTCCAAAGGTATCTTGATACGCACTACCGTTTAAGATGCCAGCGCGTCGAGCAGTGCCAATTCCGAGATCACCCGGTTTCGCCCCGCATGTTTGGCCATATAGAGAAACTGGTCGGCGGCGTGCAGGTAGTTTTCGAAGGATTCGGGGCTCTCGATGGTGGCAAGGCCGATGGAGACGGTGATCGTCAATTCCTCGTCGTCGGCGACGATCCGCGATTTCGCCAGCTCCAGCCTGAGCGCATCGCAGAAGGCGAAGGCGCGGCGCACATCGCAGCCGTTGAAGAGGATGCCGAACTCCTCGCCGCCCAGGCGGGCAAGCAGGTGCTCCTCGCCCACCAGCACCCCCAGGCGCTTGGCCACGTGTCTCAGCACGATATCGCCGATCTCGTGGCCGTAGGTGTCGTTGAGCCGCTTGAAATGGTCGATATCGAGTATGGCGATCGCCGTCGGCTCGCCGCGCCTCAGGCACTGCTCCACCAGGCGCGGGCCTGCAAGAAAGAAATGGCGGCGGTTGTAGAGATCGGTGAGATAGTCGCTGGCCGCCTGCCGCTGCAGCGTCTGCAGGCGCTTCTGGATGCTGGCGGCTTGCGCGATGCGGCCGTTGAACTCCGCTTCGAGGAACGGTTTCTGGATGAAGTCGGTACCGCCTGCTTCGAGAAAGCGGGCGCCCGCCCTTCGGTCGCCGCTGTCGGAAAGCCCGATCACCGGCAGCGCGCCATCGCCCTGCCGGCGTTCCACTTCGGCAAGAAGTGCTGCCCCGGTCATGTCGGCGAGATCGAGATCGGTGACGACCAGATCGACCGCCTCGCCGCTGTCGAGCACCTGCAGCGCATCGGCAGCGGACGCGACCTCGCAGACGGAAATCCGCTGCTTTCTCAGAATGCCGGCAAGCTCGCTGCGCGAGGCGGCATCGGAATCGGCAAGCAGCACCGTCGTCTTGCCATTGGTCAGCGCACGGTCGACGGCGCCGATCAGGAGGTTGATCGATTCAGGCTGATGCTTGATGACGCAATCGAGCACGCCGCGCCCGAGGATCTCTTCGCGCGTTTGGTCGTTGAAGGCTGCGGTGAAGACGACGGCCGGCACCTGATGGGCAAGAACGAATTCGAGCGCCTCGCAATTGGGCGCGTCCGGCAGGTTGAGGTCGAGCACGGCGAGCGAGAAGCTTTCCGGCGCCTGCTCCAGCGTTTCCCTGAGCGCCGCAAGCGAGCTGCAATGGGTGACGCGGATGCCGTGGACGGACTCGAGCCCGTATTTCAGCGCCGTCGCGAACATCCGGGAATCTTCGACAAGGAGCATGCGCTTGTCGCTGTGCTTTTGCACAGAATTCAGCCGGCCTGGCGTGCGGCGCAATCTCACGTCCCTGCAACCCCTCTCGAGCCGCAGGCGTGCTTCCCTTGAAGGGGGTGACGCTGGCTCCGAATATATGAATAGACCTGCCACTGACCGCACCGACCCACTGGCCGGCGTGGTCTGGTGTGACCGGGCTCCCCGCTCCTGCTGGGGCGGATTGAAGACCGATCGGATTGCAATTTCGTTAATGGAGCAACCTGCGCGCGGGATTTCGCGCAGATTGCCACAAAATTTTGGGGATTATTTCTCGTATCAGGCCGAAGCTTGCGCCGGAACCCTAACCTTTTCGCTGAGGGTGCGGATCTTGGTCAGCGTGTCCAGGTTCTGGTTGACGCGGCAGTAGAATTCCTCATTGACGAAGGGGCGGACGATGAAGTCGTTGCCGCCCGCTTTCAGGAAACGCGCCGACAAAAGCCGGTTGGTGGAGGACGAGACGCCGATGATGCGCAGCTGATGCGGCCCGTAGGAACCGCGGATGCGCCGCGTCAGCTCGAATCCGTCGATATCGGGCATGTTGTAGTCGGTGATGACGAGGCCGATATCGGGATTGCTCTTGAGAAGTTCGAGCGCGGCTGCGCCGCTGTCGGCCGAGCTGGTGCGGAAATTGTAGCGCTTCAGCTGTGTCGTCAGAAGTGCGCGCGCCGTCGGGCTGTCGTCGACGATCAGCACGTGGTGCTTGTGGTTGGTGAGGAAGCGGCAGACCGATTCCGCCAACATGTCGACGGCAAAGACGCTATCCTTGATAACGTAGTCGACGATCTCCTTGGCGAGGATCTTTTCGCGCGTCGACTCCTGGAACGAGCCGGTAAAGACGACGGTCGGCACGCTCATGTCGATCAGATAGTTGAGCGCCTCGCCGTTCTCCGCCCCCGGCAGGTTGATGTTGGAGATGGCGAGCGACGCCGGAAAAGTCGCGTTTTCGACCGCGAACTGCAAATCGTCATAGTCGCGGCAGACGATGACATCGATGTCGAACAGCTCTTTCAGCCGCTTCGAAACCATCGACGAGAAGAGGTTGGAGTCCTCGGCAAGCACGATACGGTGCTGGGCAAGGGATTCGCCGGAATAATACATTCCGGAAATGCCAAAAAACGACATTGAACGCCTATGTAAAAGAGTGTCCCCCTACAGCGCCCAAGCGTTCTTCGTGCCCGCAAAGTCACTGTAACTTGCAGCCGTCATGCTAGAGGAGAAAGGCTTTCTCTCGTGTTAATGAGCAACCGACGAAATGACGAGGTCGCGTGCCGGCATGACACGAGGGCCGCCGGATCCCACCATCCCGTCAATCCCTGGACGTCCCGCCACGCCGCGCCTCCGCCGTCTTGCGGATGACTTCGGCGATCTCCGGATTGCTGCTCGACAGCATCTGGAAATCCTCCGCATAGAGCGACAGCAGCGAGACCTCCGTGGCTGCGCTGACGGTCGCCGAGCGCGGCTCGCCCGTGATCAGCGCCATTTCGCCGAAGAAGCTGCCGGGGCCGAGTTCGATCGGTGTCGGCGAAGGGGTCGTAATGCTGACGCGGCCCTCGACGATAAAGAACATCTGGTCGCCCGCCTCGCCCTTGCGGCAGATGATGGCACCCGCCGGGACCACCCGCGGGCGCAGTGCCCGCACGATCTCGACGAAGGCGGCCGAGCCGAGCTTCTGGAACAACGGCACGGCCGCAACCAGCTGCCAGTTGCGCACAAAATCCTGGCGGCGCACCTCCTCGAAAAAGCCGGTGGCAAGAATGCCGGCCCACAGCGCGAAGATGCCAATGCCGCACATCATGACGAGGCCCGCCAGCACCCGACCGGCAAAGCTCATCGGAATCTCGTCGCCATAGCCCGTGGTCGAAAGTGTCACCACCGCCCACCACATGGCCTGGGGAATGCTGCCGAACTTGTCGGGCTGGATATCGCGCTCGATGAGATAGGCAAAAAGCGATGCGCCGAAGAGAACGATGCCGAAGACCGAGGTGACACCGACGAGATTGGGTGCCGCCCGCGCCACCACCCGGCCAAGCAGCCGGAAGAAGGTGAAATGACGCAGCGGCTTCAACAGCCAGATACCGCAATAAAGGCTCTGGTCACGCGGGCCAGCGAGAAGAAATCCGGCAAGCGGAACCACGACGGCAAGCAGATCGATGATGAGTTCGGGCGTCCGCCCGCGATCGTCCTTCGCCCGCTGCCGCATCACCGTATCGGCCAGTTGCAGAACATAGATGGCCCAGATACCGGCCAGCACAAGCTCCAGCGACAGCTTGGCCGTCAGGCCAATATCCCGCGCCGTCAGCGCCGCGACCGTAATAAGCCCCGCCGCCGCCAACAGCCCGTTGAGCGGCGCGGAGATTTTCAGGAAAGGCCGTGCCGACATTCACTCCCCCAGCGACCCGCGCTCTCAGGCGATACCTCGGCCCGACATGCCAGCAGCGCAGTAACGCTTTGATCTTAAGCACAATTCCATCGATGAATCGACGCTTAATTAAGGGATGGTAGATTGACGGTGACGCGCGCTCTAGTAGCGCGTGTCGACCGGCCCTTCGTCGGCTGCCCGTTCGCGATCCTCCTGGTACTGTTCGGCCCCCTCGACCGGCCTTAGCCATGGCTCGCGCCGCTTGATCCAGAGCTCGTAGCTCGGCTTAAGCGAGGTCGGCGCGTCGGACAAGATACCGAGCTTGACCTCCGCCTCACGCGCATCGACCGAAAAAACCCGCGACCCGCAACCGGGACAGAAACACCGTCCCTGAAACTCCGACGTGTCGCCGGTACGTTCAAATTGATCCGCGGGCCAGATGCCATAGAAGGTGAAGGCCGAACCGCTTTCCTTCCGGCAATCCATGCAATGGCAGATACCGACGCGCAGAGGTTCGCCACGAAGCGATACTTGCACCTGGCCGCAGAGGCATTTTCCCGAGAAGATCCTCATGTGTCTCATCCTGCTTCGCAACTGCTGGATCCGGAAAACGACAGAGGCGGGTGTTGGGTTCCCGCGGGGCGGTTCGGCTTCGATGTCACGCGGCCGCGCAACAGGGCCGCTGTGCGGCGAGGTCTGTCTGGTCGGAACCTTTGGCCGTCCCATGGCTTCTGCAAATTGTAAACGGAGGAATCAAACCATGGCACATGCCGACGAACAGGAGATCATCGATCTCGAACAGGAATTCTGGCGAACCATTCTGGAGAAGGATACCGAGGCGTCCGTGGCCATGCTGCCCGAACGGTCGATCGTCGTGGGGGCGCAAGGGGCGGCCATTCTTACCCGCGATGACTATCGCAGGATGGCCGACCAGGCCGAAGGATCCTGGAAGCTCAACGCGTTTCGCCTCGACGACGTCAGCGTCATCTTTCCGCGCGAGGACGTCGCCGTCATCGCCTACACGGTGACGGAAGAGATGGAAGTCGAGGGAGAGCCTTTGACGATAAAGGCGGCCGACGCCACCACCTGGATCCGCAAGGACGGTGGATGGCTGGCCTCCCTGCACACGGAATCGGTGCTCGGCGATCCCTTCGGCCGCGACCGCAAGGCGGCGTAGAGCACGCGATCGACCCGTGAGCGGCGAGGCCTATTTCAGCCTCGTCGCCAAGGCGGATTAAAGTGGCGGGAAAGCCGGCCAGGGCCAATCTCCGGCACGCGAACCCACACCGACAAACCGGCTGCCCCGCCGGCTCTTTTCAGTGTAGGATGCAATCATGAGTGACGCTCAGCCTCTCTTCGACATGCTGCGCCAAAACGTGCAGCCTGACATCGCCGGCGTATTGGAGCGATTTGTCCGGGAAGCGCCGGACCGCAAGCTCTGCCGCGTCAATGCGCTCGCCTTTGCCGCCGAACATCGGCTGGACGAAGAAAAGGTCATCGCCGCCTTCCTGCATGCCTCACGCCTCGGGCTCTTCGAGCTGTCGTGGAATGTGCTCTGCCCCGGCTGCGGCGGTGTGCTTGACAGCAATACCTCGCTGAAGACCGTGCAGAGCGACACCTATACCTGCTCGCTCTGCGCCGCCGGCTATGAGCCGACGCTCGACGAGATGGTGGAAGTGACCTTCACCGTCAACCCGCGGGTACGCCACATCGAGGCCCACAACCCGCACGAGCTGCCGCCGCTCGAATATTTCCGCCAGATCTACTGGGGCTCCGGCATAGATTTGCCGGAGGACGACTACGAGGCCCAGGTCGACGATTTCATGATCGAGGCGCTCGAACTGCCGCCCGGCGAAAAGGCGGTGATCTCGCTGCAGATGCCGGCGGAATTCATCATCGTCTTCGAGCCGGTGACCCATGCCGCGCAATTCATTGACGTCAAGGGCGAGCCGACCAAGGAACGGCGGACGCTGTCGCTCGTCTTCGATCGCGGCCATCGCCACGACGAGGCGTTGACCATGCAGCCGGGTCCGCTGCGCATCCAGGTGGAAAACCATACGGATGTGCGCACCCTGCCCTCGGTCTGTATCGCCAATGACACCCTGCACGATATTCTCGGCCGTCGGCGTCCGTTCCTCACCGCCAAGCGGCTGCTTTCCAACCAGACCTTCCGCGATATCTACCGCACCGACACGATCGACGTAGACCAGCGGCTGAAGATCACCAGCCTCACCTTCCTCTTCTCGGATCTGCGCGGCTCCACCGAACTTTACGAGCGGGTCGGCGATCTCGCAGCCTTCGATCTGGTGAAGACCCATTTCAGCGCCGTCAACGAGATCGTTGCCGCCGAGGCGGGCGCCGTGGTCAAGACGATCGGCGACGCGGTCATGGCAACCTTCCCGACGCCGGATCGCGCGGTTGCCGCGGCCATGCGCATGCGCGAGGCGATGCGACAGCTCAACGAGGACCGGGGCTCCGAGGATCTGCTGTTGAAGATCGGCATCCACGAGGGGCCGTGCATCGCCGTCAACCTCAACGAGCGCCAGGATTATTTCGGCCAGACGGTCAATATCGCCTCGCGCGTCCAGCATCTCGCGAGTTCGCGCGAGATCTTCGCCACCAGCTCCGTGCTCGACGACCCGCGCACCTCCGGCCTGCTCAGCGACCGCGGCCTCAATCCGCAGTCGCACAATGTCGCTCTGCGCGGCATCACCAACGAGATCAGTATCTTCTCGATCCCGTAAGCGCGGCCGGCCTTCTGGATCGCCGCAATTCCGGACGGAAAACCGTTTCACACTTTTCCTGGAATTGCTTGGAACCTCCGCAATTCCGGACGGAAAACCGTTTCACACTTTTCCTGGAATTGCTTGGTATCTCCGCAATTCCGGACGGAAAACCGCTTCGCACTTTTCCTGGAATTGCTTGGTATCTCCGCAATTCCGGACGGAAAACCGCTTCGCACTTTTCCTGGAATTGCTTAGACCACCGGCGGTATCAGCGTCAGCACGTCGCCGTCATCAGGGATCACCAGCTTCGTCAAGGGGATGCCATGGGCATCGGCTGCTGCCCGCAGCTCCTTTCGGCTGACCGTCGCGTGATCCAGCGCCTCCATGTGCGTTGCAATGACGGTGCTGTTTTTCGCCGTCTCGCAGACCTTGATCGTCTGCTCGGCATCCATGACGATGAGATCGCCATCCCACTTCGCTCCGCAGGAATGGGTGACGATGATGTCAGGCTTCGTTTCGCGGATCGTCTTCTCGATCGCCGGGTAGAAAACCGTGTCGCCGGCCCAGTAGACCGTCGGCTCGCCCCTCGCCTCAAGGCTGAAACCGATGACAGGCCCCATGTCCTGGACCACAGGGCCGAGCCCATGACTGCCATCGCGCCGGGTCAGCGTCAGCCCCTGCCAGCTGGCCTTGTCGGAAAGCGGCGTGACGTCGCGAAAGCCGGCGGCACGGATCGCCTCCTCGTCGCCCGGCTGGCAGAGGATCGGCAGCCCCTTCGGCACCCGCTCCTTGGCGGTGTCGTCGAAGTGATCCTCATGCAGATGCGAGATGATGACGAGTTCGACACCGGCCAGGATGGTGTCGATATCGACCGGCAGCTCGACCGTCGGATTGGGCGAGCGCCCGGCAAAGGACGGCAGGCTGTCTTTCGGCCCCAGAAAGGGATCGATGAGCACGGTATGGCCGGCATAGTCGAGCTTGAGCGTGGCGTTGCGGATAAGCTGGAGTTTCATGGGGAGTCCTCCCTTGCCGGAAAGCGGTGACGGATGTCGCCGTGATCCTTGCTGAGGCGGCGGTAAAATCAAGAGCCGAAATTTGCCCTCTGCCACGCCGCCAAAGGGCGCGCAACGGCGTTCGGCCGGCGGAGCTGAGACGCTCCAGCCAACGCCGGCAGCGTACGGATCGCCGCTTGCCACACGCAGCTTCACCGCCAGCCACAATCCCAGGGCTGGCCCCTTGCCGCCCGGTGACAGGCGAAGGCACGACCGCAGGAGTGCGTGGCGGCTATCGTCGTCCTGCCGCGGCCAGAGCCGCGGGAAAACATCTGCCGGAAGGCGACGTCCGCATTGTCGGGGCAGCCGGCAAAGCTCTTCTTTTTCAGCTCGGCCGGCGGGCTGATCGCTCGCGTGCCGGTGCTCTTCGCCGGTGTCTTGGCGGTGCCCTGGGTCGCGCTCGGCTCGGGCAGTTTGGCCTCGCGCCGGATCGTCACGCAACGGCCGTCTTTTGCCTCCTGGTTTCGCGCGCAGGCAAGCGGGCAGATCCGCGCCTTCTCGGCCTTCAGGCGCTCGAGCACGTCGCTGGAAGGTTCGAGCGTTGCGAGTTCAGCCTTGCTGTGCCTGGCAAATGCCTCCAGCGCCTTGCGGCTGCCGGCGCCCCACAGCCCATCCTCGCTGCCGGCCCGACAGCCGAGCCGGTTCAGCTGCTGCTGGATCGATCGGGTCAAGGCGCGATCGTCGGTACCCGCTGCGGCTGCGGCCAGATCAACGGCCGCCACGGCCTGGCCGGCGGGCACGTCGGTAACGCCCTCCGTTGCCGGGGCGGAGACCCGCTCGATGATGCGGATCTTGGCCTTCGCCAGGGATGCGAAAGCACCATCGGGATATTGCTGCAGATAGGCGTCGAACAGATCGCGCTCCGTCCCATCCTTGATCGTTTCCCAATAGGCAAGCTCAGCAGTCTGGTCCGTCGCCGGCTCCCTGACCGACGCCGGTTGGCCGCCATCGGCAGGCTTCAGCACCACCTCGCCGGTCAGCGAGGAATTGTCCCAGGGCACCTGCTTGCCGCCGGTTGCCGCAAGAACGTCGCGGCGCACCTCGATCAGCTCGCGGGTGATGTCGCGTCCCGGCTGGCCGAGATGCTTGAGCAGCGCCGATGTAAAGGGCGAGTTTCGCCCGCTGCCGTCGAGCGCGACATTGCCGGGCTGGGTGGCAAAGGCGATCAGCGTGCCGATGCCGGTGCCGACCTTGGCAAGTCCGCGGCCGACCGAGGCCGATCGGGTGCCCATGGAGCGGGCGAGATTGACCGCGAGCGGATTGTCGCGACAGGCATCAAGCAGCACGACATTGACCCTGGTGCTGCGCTCCATCGCCGACAGGATCAGGTTCATCGGCACCGCCTCGAAATCAAGATCGACATGGGAGGCGAGCTTGGCGTCGACAGGGGCAAGATAATTTTCGCCGTCCACCTGAAGACCATGGCCGGCATAGTAGAAAAGCGCCAGATCGGCGCCATCGAGACGGTCGACGAAATCGCGCAATACGCGCCGCACGCCCGAGAGGTCGAGATCCACACCGATCACCACCTCGAAGCCGAGCCCTTCGAGCTTGGCCGCCATGTCGGCAGCGTCATTGCCGGGATTGGGCAACGCCGCCACATGCTGATAGGCGGAATTGCCGATGACCAGCGCCACGCGCTTCTCGGCAAACGCTTGCGTGGCGCAAAACACCAATAGGACGGCCAAGGCGATGCGAAGGAATGGCATGGTTCCCCTCCCGCAATGCGCGAACGACCGTGGCGAGCAACGTCGGCCGAACAGCCGAGCTTGCTACCCGGCATGGGTCGTGTCAATGCGCTTCGATGGGATGGCAAAGGCATTCGCCGGGGCCACCCCGTCTCTCGTCGTATTGACGGGCGGGAGTGCCGGTTCATTCGCCATCCAATGGGATTGGCGCGCCGTGATTAGCTGTGGGCGCCAATGCATTCCGCTCTCAAGTGGAAACATTGAGAGCGGAAAACTGCTCTCGACTTCAAGAGCCAGAGCGTCTTTGTGCGTTCGTCTGAAACTGCTGCGCTATAGAGCGTCCCAGTGGAATCACTTGAAGCGGAAAGATGCTCTACGATCAAAGTACTAGAGCGTCCTTTGCGCGTTCGTCTGAACGCACGGCGCTCTAGGGGCGCGGAAGAGTCCGCGCCCTTCAGTGGCTGGTTTCCGGTTACTTCACCACGACATTGCCGTTGACGATCTCGACATTCTCGTCGCCCTGCAGGCCGATGCGGTCGCCGCTCGGCGCCGTCACGAAACAGCCGCTCGGGCAGATCATCTCCGTGGCGCCTGCGGCGATCGCCACTTCCATGCGGCTTTCGCCCTCGACGACGACCAGGACGGCGGTCTCGCTGTCCTTGTTCGTGACCGTCGCGGCACTGGCCGCGCCTGCCATAGGCACGTAGGCCACCAGTACGCCGGAAAGCAAAGCAATCACAGATTTCTTCATTGCCCATCGGCGCGCGAAGCGCCGCCCTCTCGCCGAGCCGGCCGCCCCGTCGGTTTCGCGACGCTGCGCCGGCCACCTCTTCAGCCGATGACAACGTAATCGGTCACCAGAAGAATTGCATGCTTTTTATGGCACGCCGGCTGAATAGCGGCTGAACGCTCCGTTTATCAGCGGTTCGGGTTTGCGCGGCGGCTGGCGGTTCGGCGACTGCCCGTTTCTTCTGCCTCGCGTTCCTCGTTGAGCGGCGCTGCGGAAGCAGCCGGTTTGCCTGAAGCCGTCGCCTTGGCCGACGCTCTTGCCTCGGCGGAGGTGGCGCCCTTCGGTTCGCCCACCTCTTCCGGGTGGTGGCTTTCGATGCCGGTCTGGTCCTCGACCGGCACGTCCTCGATCTTGACCGGGAACGGCTCGCCGATCCGCTCGTCGCGGAAACGCTCGTAGATCGACACGCGCAGGTCGTTGCGCACGCCGCCGCCGGTCAAGACGTCGGCGACGTAAATCCGGAGCTCGAAGGTCATGCGCTCGTCGCCAAAGGCGGTAAAACCGACGGTCGGCGAAGGGTTTTTCAAGACCATCGGATGGGCGGCGGCGATCTCGGACAGCAGTTCCATGATCCGGCGCGGATCGCTGGCATAGGTGACGGTGACGGCGATCTCGGAGCGGCCGAGCTTGTTGCGGTGCGTCCAGTTGCCGACCGAGGCGTTGATCAGCAGCGAGTTCGGCATCATGATCGACTGATGCTGGAAGGTCTCGATCTCGGTCGCGCGTACCGAGATGCGCTTGACGAAGCCTTCCGTCGTACCACTGACGATCCAGTCGCCCACCTTGAACGGCCGCTCGACGAGCAGGATCAGACCCGACACGAAATTCGAAACGATGTTCTGCAGACCGAAACCGACGCCGAGCGAGAGAGCACCGGCGACGAGCGCGAGGTTCGAGAGATCGATGCCCGCTGCCGAGAGGCCGATGAGGCACGCAAGGCCGACGCCGGTATAGCCGATGCCGGTGCGGATCGAGTTGCGCACGCCGGCATCGACCCGGCTTCTCGCCATGATGTTGCCGTCGATCCAGCGCTGCACGAAGCGGGTGACCGCAAAACCGAGCGCGAAGAACAGGACGCCCGCGAGGATGCCGACCAGCGAGATGGTGATCGAGCCGATCCTGATCTCGGTCACCATCCGGTAGGCCCAGGACTCGATGTCGGCGACCTGGAAGCCCCACTGCAAGAGGATCAGCGGGATGAAGACCATCACGACCAAGGCATAGATGCTGAGGCCCGCGGCAAGACCGATCTGGTCGAGCGCCACCTGTTCCAGATTGTAGCGGCGCTCGAGATAGCGCCCGGCCGCCGTCTCGGCAAACGCACCCTGCTTGGCCACGGCCCGGCCGGTGAGAATGCCGATATACATCGTCACCAGGATCGCGCCGGTGATGATGATCTGCGTGGCGATGAAGCGGGCGAGACCGACATAGCCGGAGACGGCCGCAATGATCAGCAAGGCCCCGGTCGCAAGCAGCGCAAACGACACCAGCCGCGGCCAGGCGCGGCCATGAGCATCGAAGGACTCGTCCTTTCTGAGCGTCGGCTTGATCCAGGCCGACGCCATGATGATGAGGCCGATGACGATGGAGGCGATGTAGCTCTTGACGACGGTCAGCACCACCGGCGAGCCGAGCGCCTCGCTGACGCCGCCGAACAGGTAATCAAGACCGTTGACCAGCGCCATGGCGAAGATCGCGATCATCAGCATCCTGGCGCCGCGATCGGAAACCCTGACGAGCCGCCAGCGCGCATCGCGCGGCGACAACACCGCCTGGGCGAGCCTTGTCACGAAGAACACAACCACCGCGACGCCGAGCGTAATGGCAATGATCGGTGCGATGTCGGAGCGCAGCACGTTGAAGCCACGCAGGAACAGGAAGCTTGAAATCGCGAAGGCGGCCGAGGCGATCGTCGGGATCAGCGTGGACCAGAAGGCGACCGACAGGCGGCGGAAGTAGCTCGGCTCCTCATCGGTAATGTCATGCTGGATCAGCGGGCGAAAGAGCCTGCGGCTGCCGGCAAGGAACACGAGCGCCGCCAGCAGCGACAGGAACAGCGCCGTCAAAAGCGGCACGCGCTTGTAGTTCCAGGCAAAACTCAGCCAGCTCCCGACACTGCGCGAGAGCACGCGGGTTTCGTCCGCCGTCGCCGTCAGAGCGTCGTCGAACATGCCGGTCGAGACTTCGGTGTTCTTCAGCAGCGTGTTGGAAAACAGCGCCCGCCTTGTCGCGGTAATGGTGTTGGAAAGCTTCGTCGCCTGGATCGAAAGACCCTCGGCCTCGCCGGTGAGCGCGTTGATGGCGCCGCGCTCGGCCATCAGCCGTTTGCGCTCTGCGGTCACGATGTCGGCTTCGGGCGGCTGTCCCTCGGCCGGCGGATCGCCGAGTTCGGTGAGCCGCCCCTTGATTTCGTCGAGGCGCGGCCGGGTCGAGACCGACACGCCGATGATTTGCTTGGCGAGCGCGTCGACCTGAACCTTGAGGTCGGCAAGCACGATGTCGTCGTCCTTGGCCTTGTCGACGAGGTCCGTCAGCCGCTTGAGATCCTCGGCGGCCTTGGAAAGCTGATCGGCCGCCTGGCTCTGGGCCGGCGGCGTGGCATCCGCCGGCACCGCCTCTCCGGCCGGCGGGGTTGCCGTCTGCGCCGGCTGAACCGCCGTCGCGGCCGGCTGGGTGGCAGCGCCGGGTGTCGCGCCGCCGGGTGCCGCGCCTTTGTCAGCGGGCTGCGCACCATCCTGCGCGGGTGCCGCCGCTTTCCCAGCTGGTTGCGTTGCGGTCTGGGCCGGCTGAGCCGGCGTCGCCTTCTGCTCTGGCTGCGCTGTGTTTGCCGGTTGCGTCGTG
Organism: Ensifer sp. 22460; assembly: GCF_052044935.1. Taxonomy (NCBI): domain Bacteria; kingdom Pseudomonadati; phylum Pseudomonadota; class Alphaproteobacteria; order Hyphomicrobiales; family Rhizobiaceae; genus Ensifer; species Ensifer sp. 22460. Next base: position 31,180 of record NZ_JBQENZ010000022.1, on the reverse strand, counting down.
CCTTGCGCCATGACCGGGCCGGCGGCGGCAAGCGCCAGCAGGCAGACGAGAATGGCAGGCAATTTTCCGACAGAACGCAATTTCATGATCCTTGCAGGTTGAGACCATGGTGCGGAATCGCGTCAGTGGTCATCACAATGCGGTGTGAATACGAAAGACGGCGGAAAGATGCAAAAGACGCCGCCAATTGCGCTCCAGCGCCGGATTTTTCGTCAGAAGCCGGCGCCGGGCTGTGCCAGATAGGCAAGCTCGGCGTCTGTCGAGACGCGGGCCAGGAGCGCATTTCGGTGCGGGAAGCGGCCGAATTGTTCGATCACCTCGCGGTGGCGGATGGCATAGTCGAGATAGTCGGCATCGCCGAGTTCGGTGAAAAGCTTCACCGACATGGTCTGGTCGGTCAGGTTTTCCGAATGCTCGAACGGCAGATAGACGAAGGCGCGCGCTTCCGGCTTGATCGCCATGTCGGCACCGATGCCGACGGCAAGCTTCGCCTCGTGCAGTGCCAGGCAATCGGTCGCGAAGGCAAGCGGGGTGCCGCGATACATGTTGCGCGGCATCTGGTCGAGCAGGATGATCGCCGCCAGCCGGTTCTCTGGCGTTGCCCGCCAGATCTCGCTGACCCCGCGGGCAAGCGCCAGATGTGATGCCTGGAAACGACGAATGCAGGCCTTATCCAGTTCGCCGCTCATCGTGAACCAGTCGTCATAGGTGAGCTCGCCGAACCAGAAATTCAAAACGTCATCCGGCGTGCAGATTTCAACTTCGTTCGTCATTTGCTCCCTCGCACCGCTCTTCTGCCGGTCCTGCCCCTTTCGAGGCCTGATCGGGCAGCCATGCATGCGCTACAGCGCCGCGCGTCTTATCAGACGCGCAATGGTCGCTGTAGCACTTTGATTTTCTGCATGTCTTTGTCCTTAAATCGAGTTCGATTCAAGGAGACATGCGCTAAGACATAGGCGCGGACCGGCCCATTTCCATGCATGCCCAATGTCGATGCACGCCTTACGCGCGCCGCGTGAGGATGGCAACAAAGGCGATGCCGCCGACAATGCCGGTAACGACGCCGATCGGCATGTCCTCCGGCGTCATGATGACGCGGGCCACGAGGTCGGCCATGATCAGCGTCAAGGCGCCAAAGAAGGCCGAGAGCGGGATGACCCGCACATTGTCGCTGCCAGCGAAAAGCCGCACGAAGTGCGGCACCATCAGCCCGACGAAGCCGATCGCTCCGGAAAAGGCCACCATGACCCCGGTCAGGAGCGCAGTGACGACGAAGAGCGTCAGACGGAAGCGGCGCACGGGAATGCCGAGCGTCATCGCCGTCTCGTCGCCCATGGCAAGCGCGTTGATCTCCCGCGATCGGACGACCAGCCAGCCGAGCGAGACTGACAGCACGAGCGCCGGATAGATGAGATGCGGCCATTGCGCCAGGCCAAGGCCGCCGAGCATCCAGAAGATCACCGTGTGCGTCGCCCGCGGATCCCCCAGGAAGATCATGAGATTGCCGATCGACGTCAGCACGAACGCGACGGCGACGCCGGCGAGCACCAGGCGATCGGCACTGGTGCCGAGCACGCGGGAAACGAAGGCGACCAGCACGGTTGCCAGCAGCGCGCCGCCAAAGGCAAAGAGCGGCACCGTGAGAAGACCGAGGATCATTCCGGTGTGGAGCAGTGCGACGATCGCCCCGAGCGCGCCGCCCGAGGAGACGCCGAGCAGATGCGGATCGGCAAGCGGATTGCGCGTGACCGATTGCAGCACGGCGCCTGTCAGCGCCAATCCGGCGCCGACAAGCCCCGCCAGCATGACCCGCGGCAGGCGCACGTCCCAGACGATGCTTTCGCGCCCCGCCGACCAGAAGGCCTCGACGCTGCCGGGCGCGAGCTTGCTTGCGACGATCGACCAGACGGTGGTGACCGGGATCGGCGCCGAGCCGAGCGACACGCCCGCGGTCACGGTCAGGAGAAGCAGCAGCAACGCCGCAAACACCCCGACCCCGCCGCGGATCACCCGAACGGGAACCACCCGCGAAACGGCAGCGGGACCAGGCGACGTATCCTCAGCCAGCATCGGTTACAGGCCTTCGCCGTGAAAGACCTTGGCGAGCCGGGCAATGGCGTCGATGTTGCGCGGCCCCGGCGTCGCCTCGACATAATCGAGCACCACGAAGCGGTCGTTTTTCACCGCATCGATAGTGGCGAAGGCCGGATTGTTCTTCATGAAGGCGATCTTGTCCTCGGCTTTCACCTCGCCGTAGTTGACGATCACCACGACCTCCGGATTGCGATCGATCACCGGCTCCCAGGAGACCTCCACCCAGCTCTTGTCGACGTCGTCCATGATGTTGGCGCCACCGGCCGCCTCGATCATCGCCGTCGGGATGCCGAAGCGGCCTGATGTGAAGGGCTTTTCCTCGCCGGAATCATAGACGAAGACGCGCGTCGGCTTTTCGCGGCCGGCATTTGCCTCGGTGATCGCGGCCAGTTGGCGGCGGTAGCCGTCGACCAGCGCCTCGGCGCGATCCTCGACCCCGAAGATGCGGCCGAGGTTGAGGAGATCGACGAACATGTCGTCCATCGTAGGCTTTTCCCTGGCCATGACATGGATGCAGGATTCGGTCAGTTCGTAGACGCCGATCTTGAACGGCGCCAAGGTCTCGGGCGTCACCTCGCCGCCGACCTTCATGCCGTAGTTCCAGCCGGCGAAGAAGAAATCGGCGTCGGCGTTGAGGAGCACTTCCTTGGTCGGATATTTTTCCGCAAGCTCCGGCAGTTCCTTCACACCTTCGCGCAGCTTTTCATCCAGCGTCTTCCAGCCGGAAACGCCGGTGTAGCCGACCATGTGGTCCTGCAGTTTCAGCGCCAGCATCATCTCGACCAGATTGACGTCGTTGGCGATCGCCCGCTTCGGCGCGGCATCGAAGGTCACCTCGCGGTTGCAGCTCTTGACGGTGACCGGATAGGCGAGCGCCGGCACAGCAGTGGCGATGAGAAACAGGAAGGCAGAGGAGGCAATGTTGATCTTCATGAAATGGATCCCTGTCGAGGAAGTGAAAAGGAGAAACGGGCGGTGCCGGCAACGGCGGTGCTGTGGGCGGTGGCGGTGACACCGAAGGCGGAGGACAGCGCCCGCGGGCTCAGCACCGCGTCGGGTGTGCCAAAGGCGGTGAGCCGCCCCGCCGTCACGATCGCCACGTCAGTCGCGAATTCGGCGGCGAGATTGATGTCGTGCAGCGTCGATACGATCGTCAGCTTCAACGTCTGCAACAGCTCGAGGATTTCGAGCTGGTGGCGGATGTCGAGATGGTTGGTCGGCTCATCAAGGATGATGATGCGCGGCTCCTGGGCAAGCGCCCGGGCAATCAGCACCCGCTGCTTCTCGCCGCCCGAGAGCGTCGAGAACTGGCGGCCGGCGAGATGGGCGAGATCGAGATGGGAGAGCGCATGCTGCACGCGCTCGCGGTCGGTGTCCGTCCAGCCGTTGAGCCCCTCTCGCCGCGGGATGCGGCCCATCATCACGACGTCGCGCACGCTGAAGGGAAAATCGCCGGGCATTTCCTGAAGCACGACGGCGATCGTCTTTGCCGCTTCGCGCGCCGAAATCGACCAGAGGTCGATCCCGTCGACCTCGATGCGGCCCGCATTCGGCTGCACCGCCCGGTAAAGGCAGCGCAGAAGCGAGGTCTTGCCGGCCCCGTTCGGCCCGAGGATCGCAAGCCGGCTGCCCGCCTCGATCGCGAAGTCCATGTCGTCGACCAGGGTCAGCCCCGGGCGCGGCCCCCAGCAAAGCCCCTTAACGCGAAGGGCGGCTCCTGTTGCGGTGCAGGTCATGGTCTGATCCCTCCCCGGCAGCGCCACGCGTCCATCCCGGACGCACCAGGGGCGCTTGAGCGCATGCGTGTCGCGCTCATTGGAAATGGCCCGCAAGGTCTTCGGAGACGAGCATGGCCGCCGGGATGCGGGCGAGCGTCTTGCCCTTCAGCTCGCGCGGCCGTTCGGCAGCCCGCGTCATGCCGTCGCCGCGCTCCACATAGGTGGCGGCAAAGCGGACGAGATCGTCGATGTCCTCTTCCGGCGAAATGTCGCCAAAGAGATAGGTCGCCTTGCCCGTCGCCTGGAAGGCGATGGTGCAGGGGCGCGTGCATGCAGCCATGCAGACCGTGCCGGCAATCGAGAAATCACGATCGAGCGGCGCGCCGAGGGCGGCAATGCTGCGGTTGAGCCGCTTTATCAGCTCGGCGCCCGGCATGCAGGGGCCGCCGGTAAAGCGGCAATCGGTGCAGACCGTTATCTTATGCTGTCTTGAAGTCGGCTCAGCCATTTTCTCTCTCCGCCGGACTGACGGCAAGAGATGGCGAAGCGGCAGGATGACGGAAAACCGTCGCGCGAAAGCCAGTTCTTTTCCATCGGAACACCCCGTCCGTTGTGGTTGATCGGTTCGATGGCAGGTCTCCTGGCTCGCGGGTCGCGGCGCATCCACGTCTTCCCGGCCTTTGGCCAGTGACATGGTGTGAATGCGCTGTCCGCTCACAGTTGCGGGGGCAGCCACGGTTTCGGTCCCGTCAGGGTCGTCCGTTCCGTGTTCCCTTTTCAGCCGCTTCCGCATTGTCGCGGACGCAGCACCATCGCGCTCTTCCTCGCATGAATCGGCAGCGGATACAACCGATGGGGTCGGGCGGCCGGGATCTATCAACATGCGGCGTTTCGTCATGTACTGACTGTTATAAAATAACATAACGACAATCAACAAGGAAATGATCCTAAGTCACCCTGCCGGCCGCCGCGGGCGAGAGTCTCGCCTGACGGCGACGACCGGCGTATCCTTGCTCCTTGGCTTGTCGGGAAAGGATCTCTGCCATGGCTGCCTATTTGATCGCCGATGTCGATATCACCGATGCAGCGACCTTCGAGGAATACAAAAGAGAGGTGCCGGCGACGGAGGCCCGCTATGGCGGGCGCTATCTCGGCCGCGGTGGCGCAACCCGGGTGCTTGAAGGCGACTGGGAACCGCACCGGCTCGTCATCCTCGAGTTCCCGGACATGCAAGCCTTGCTCTCCTGGTACCAATCGCCGGACTATCAGCGCCTGAAGGCGATCCGTGAGCGCTGTGCCAGGACACGGATCATAGCACTCGAAGGCGTCGCCATCTGAAGCGGAGCGCAAGACTGGCCGCAATTGCCGGCCTTGCTCGTGAAACGAACGGATGAGCGCCCCCGTCACTTCAAGCTTCGCGGCGCGCGGATGAAGCAACTGCGGGGCATGTGCTCCGGGTCCATCGACATGCGGCGTTTCGTCATGTCCATCCGTTATGCGATAACATAAAAATACAACGCCAGAGTTGAATAGCCGGCGAAATCCGCCTTGGTGGGACCGTGTGCCTTCATCGGGACCGGCGCGCCGCCACCCTCTCGAACTTGCCTTCGCACGACCGCCCGGCCCGACGCTTTCGGACCGGTGCCGCGCAGCGCTCATCAGCCCCCACTGCGCGCAAAAGCCGGAAATTTAACGTACGTTACGCTCACGTAACCCCAAGGCCGTTGAGAAAATCAGCAGCCGAAGCGACAATTGCCAAAGCTAGGATTGGGCATCGACAAGCCACCGATAAAATCAACTTAGCCGCGCAGGTCCCGAAATGAAGTGATGGCAACGCAACTTGCTACAGGGGATGGCAGTGAATCCAATTGACTTCTTCGTCGAGACGCTTCGGACCTATCCTCCGGTCGCCGTCTTCCTCGCCCTCGGCATCGGCTTCCTGATCGGGCCCATCAAGGTCGCGGGGTTCAATCTCGGAAACGTCACCGCCACGCTGCTGGCGGGTGTTCTCATCGGGCAGCTGGGCATCCAGGTTTCCGGTGATCTGAAGTCCACCTTGTTCCTGATCTTCCTGTTCGCCGTCGGCTACGGTGTCGGCCCGCAATTCGTGCGCGGCTTGAGCACCGATGGGCCGAAGCAGATTGCCTTTGCGCTGTCTGTCCTGGTGCTGTGCCTCATCGTTCCCTATCTCTGCGCGCTGATCGCCGGGCTTCCGCTTGGCTACGGCGCCGGCATGTATGCCGGGTCGCAGACGATCTCGGCTGCGATCGGCGTTGCCACGGACCAGATCAATTCGCTCGGGCTGACGCCGGAGCAGGCCAAGACCTTTGCCGACCAGATTCCGATTGCCTATGCGGTCACCTACATCTGGGGCACGATCGGCTCTGCCATCATCCTCGCCCAGCTTGGCCCAAAACTTCTCGGCATCGATCTTCCGGCGGCCTGCAAGGAGTATGAGGCCAAGCTCGGCGGCGGCACCGAGAGCAGCGAACCCGGCATCACCCGCGCCTATCATGATTTCGGCCTTCGGGCCTATCGGATCGACGAAGCAAGCGGGCTAACCGGAACGCCGGTCAAGAACCTGCTTCCCGGCATTCGCGTCTTCGTCGAGCGCCTGCGAAGAGGCGATCAGATCATCGAAGCGGATGGCAACACCGTGCTGCAGCCGGGCGACGTCGTCGCCTTCTCGGGCAGGCGCGCCCTGCTCGTCGAAAACCTGGACAGCAAGCTGACGGAGGTCGAGGACAAGGAGCTTCTGAACGCGGAGGCCGAGATCGTCGACGTCTACGTGACCAGCAAGGCGCTGGCCGGAAAGACACTCGCCGAAGTCAGCACGATGGATTGGGCGCGCGGCGTCTATGCCCGCAAGATCGTGCGCTCGCTGGTCGAGATCCCGGTCCTTCCCGGCACGACCGTCGAGCGTGGCGACATCGTCACCATCGGCGGCGCCAGGAGGCACGTCGAAGCGGCGATCAAGGCTCTCGGCTTTGCCGATCGCCCGGTCGAAACCACCGACATCGCCTTCCTCGGCTGGGGTCTGTTCATCGGCGCGATGATCGGGGCGCTGACGATAACGATCGGCGGTATTCCGATCGGGCTTTCCACCTCCGGCGGCGCCCTGCTTGCCGGTCTCGTGCTCGGCTGGCTGCGCACCACCTACCCCGCCTTCGGCCGCATCCCGTCGCCGGCGCTGTGGCTGTTGAACACGCTCGGCCTCAACATCTTCATCGCCGTGGTCGGTATCGGCGCCGGACCGGGCTTCGTCGCAGGCCTCCAGGAGGTTGGCATTTCGCTGTTCATCTGGGGAGTCGTTGCAACCTCCATCCCGATGATCGCCTCGGTGCTGATCGGCCACTATGTCTTCAAGTTCCACCCGGCGATCCTGTTTGGCGCCTGCGCCGGCGTCAGGACCACGACCGCAGCGCTCGGCATGATCCAGGAGGCGGCCAAGAGCAAGGTGCCGGCGCTTGGCTACGGCATGCCCTACGCCATCGGCAACACGCTGCTCACCATCTTCGGCCTCGTCATCGTCATCATGCTCGCCTGAGGCGCGCCGGCGAACCGAGACCATTGTTCCAATTTCATAGATCACAGGGAGTGTGGATCATGTTGGACAGAAAATTCTACGACAGCATTTCCGATCTCAGCCCGTTCGAAATCAAGGACGAACTGATCAAGCTCGCCAAGACGAGCTCGCAGAAATCCGCCAAGGCCTTCCTGAATGCCGGCCGCGGCAACCCGAACTGGACGGCAACGCGCGCCCGCGAAGCCTTCTTCCTGCTCGGCCAGTTCGCCCTGACGGAGGCTAAACGCGCCTACTACGATCCGAAGGCGGGCGTCGCCGGCATGCCGCCCCAGGACGGCGCGCATGCGCGGTTCCAGAAGTGGATCAAGAAACAGCTTCAAATCACGGAAAACGTGGACGAGGACGACGAAGGCATACCGGCCGCCAAGACCCTCGGTGACGCCGTCGCCTATGCCATCAACACCTTCGGCTTCGACCCTGATGGATTCGTGCACGAACTGACGGACTCGATCATCGGCGACAACTATCCGGTCCCCGATCGGGCGCTGCATCACAACGAGATCATCACCCACGAATATCTGATGTGGGCGATGTGCGCCGGCCACCGGCCAAGCGTGAAATTCGACCTCTACCCGGTCGAAGGCGGCACCGCCGCCATGTGCTACATCTTCAAGGCCTTGAAGAACGCCCGCATCCTCAACGCCGGCGACACGATCGCGCTCGGAACGCCGATCTTCACGCCCTATCTCGAAATGCCGCAGTTGGAGGATTACACCCTCAAGACCATCAATGTCAGCGCCGAGCAGGAAGACCGCTTCCAGTTCACCGACGATGACATCAAGGCGCTGGAAAACCCCGAGGTGAAGGCGCTGTTCCTGGTCAACCCCGGCAACCCGTCCGCCGTCGCGATGGATCCGGATTCGATCAAGCGCCTTGTCGATCTCGTAAACAACAAGCGTCCCGATCTGATCATCCTTACCGATGACGTCTACGGCACCTTCGTCCCGGGCTTCCAGTCGCTGCTCGGCCATCTGCCGCGCAACACCATCGGCGTCTATTCCTATTCGAAGTACTTCGGCTGCACCGGCTGGCGCCTCGGCGTGGTGGCCGTTGCCCAGGACAACATCTTCGACGAGAGGATCAAGACGCATCCCGAGCCGATCCAGAAGCTTCTGGAAAAGCGCTACAAGGCGATGACGCCGAAGCCGCGCGAGGTGAAGTTCATCGACCGCATCGTCGCCGACAGCCGCGACGTGGCGCTGAACCACACCGCCGGCCTGTCGCTTCCCCAGCAGGTCATGATGTCGCTCTTCAGCCTGGTCGAGCTGATGGATGTCGAGAAGGCCTACCAGAAGGCCTGCATCGCCATCTGCACGAAGCGGTTCTGGAACCTCGTAAACGGCATGGGCGTCGAGTCCAACCCGGGCATCTATTTCGACCACTATTACGGCATCATCGATTTCGAGTTCTGGCTGCGCAAATATGTCGGGCAGGATGTTGTCGAATGGGTGAAGGACAACATCCATCCGCTCGACATTCCCTTCCGACTGGCCGAGGACCACGGCATCGTTCTCTTGAACGGCTCCGGCTTCGACGCGCCAAACTGGTCGGCGCGCGTTTCCTTCGCCAACCTCAATGACGACGCCTATTCGCAGATCGGCCGTGCCGTGCGCTCCGTGGCGCGTGGCTACGTGCAGACCTACCAGGCGGCCAAGGGCCTGAAGATCAGCTAGTCGAGCAAGGCGGCCGGCAAACCCGTCGGCCGCCTCCCCCTACAGCGCCGCGTTCAGTTAGACGCGCAAAGGTCGCTGTAGCACTTTGAATTGCTGCATGTTTTTGTCCTTCAATCGGCGACAATTGAAGGAAACATGCGGTAGGGCGTGAGCAGACGTCCTGTTACCCAGCCACCCCGGATTTTCCGGCAGGGTCCTGCCGGCAAGTGAGCAGCGCATCATCAGGCTGAAGGCGCTCCTTCGGCATGGAGTTGGGAGTAAAGCGGCGTGATCGATCACCTGTTCGGCATCCTCAGAGCGCATCCGGAGCTTGCCCTGTTCCTCGCGCTCGGCATCGGCTACGCCGTCGGCAAGATCACCATCTTCGGCGTGACCATCGGCGCCGTTACCGGCTGCCTGCTGGCGGGCGTGCTGATCGGACAGACGGGCGCCGTGTTGTCGAACGACGTGAAGCAGGCGTTCTTCCTGCTGTTCCTCTTCGCCATCGGCTACCGCACCGGCCCGCAATTCTTCCAGAGCCTCAATGCCGATGCCCTGCCCCAGATCGCCGTCACCGTGACGCTCTGCGTCGCGGCGCTCGCGGCGGCGATCCTTCTTTCGATCCTGTTCGGTTTCGATCTCGGCACGGCCGCAGGCGTCCTTGCGGGCGGGGCAACGGAATCGGCGACCGTCGGCGTCGCCATCGACACCTTCCGCAAGACGGCGCCAACACCCGAAGCCGTCACCCAATTCGAATCCGCCGTGGCCACCGGCTTTGCGGTCGCCTATCTCGTCGGCGTCGTCACCGCGATCCTCGTCCAGTCGCAGCTCGCACCGCGCATGTTCGGCCGCAGCCTGAAGGAAGCCTGCGCCGAGCTCGAAGCCGAACTCAACATCGCCCCGGAGAACAGCGGCGATACCGCCCGCCGCGAGATCGAAGCGCGCGCCTTTGAGATCGCCGATAATCTGGTCGGCCTGACCGTGGCGGAAGCGGAGGCGCGAGTCCCTGAGCATCAGAAGGCCTATATCGAGCAGATTCGCAGGGGCAATGAGATCATCTCCCCCGCCCCGCAAGAGCGACTGCAGGCCGGGGACATCATTGCGGTCGCCGGGCTTCGCGGTTTCCTGGTGGAATATGCCAGCCGGATCGGCACCGAGATCGATGACCGCGAGCTTCTCGACATTCCGGTCGAAATTCTCGACGTGGTGGTGACCAACAAGGACGTCGCCGGCAAACGCCTTTGGCAGCTCAAGCAGCAGCCCGAGGCGCGCTCGGTCTTCCTGCGCGGCATCCTGCGTGCCGGCCAGCCGATCCCGATTTTCCCCGGGCTGACAATCCGCCGGGGTGACGTGATGTCGATCGCCGGTGCCAGGCGCCATGTGGAGGATGTCGCTGCCCGGCTCGGCTATGCGGATCGCAAGACGACGGCGACCGACATGGTCTATGTCGGCGTCTTCATCTTCCTCGGCGGCCTCATCGGCATACCCGCGCTGAAACTCGGAGCGCTTGAAATCGGCCTCGGCGTTGCGGTCGGCGTGCTGATTGCCGGTCTCGTTGCCGGCTGGCTGCGCTCGGTCCGGCGCACCTTCGGCTTCGTGCCGGAGGCCACCCTCTGGTTCTTCGACAGCGTCGGGCTCTGCGCCTTCATCGCCTGCGTCGGCATCTCGGCCGGCCCGAGCTTCGTCACGGGCCTCGTTCAGTCCGGTCCGGCGCTCGTGATCGCCAGCCTGCTGATCTGCCTGATCTCACACCTCGCAGCCCTTGCGCTTGGCCGTTGGGTCTTCCGCATGAACGAAGGCGTGCTCGCCGGCACCTGCTGCGGCGCCGGAACCTCGGCACCGGCGCTTGCCGCAGTGCAAGAGGCTGCCGGCAGCCAGGTGCCAACCCTCGGCTACGGCCTTGGCTACGCCATTGGCAATGTCCTGCTGGCGCTCTGGGGCGCCGTGCTTGTCACGGTTCTTGGGTAGCGGGCGAACGTGGCCGAAACACTGTCCGGCAGTATGTCCCTTGACTAAGGAGATATAGGAGGCATTGGGAAGGTTTCCGCCGCGGACGCTGCCAGATCGTCCCAGCGCAGGAGCGCACGCCCTGCTTCGCTCCAGCGCCCAAACCGCCCGCCGAACTCTGAGATCTCCATATAGCCGAAGGCCGCAAGCGCCTCGATTGCCTGCTCGCCCGCCGACATTGCGTGGTTGTCGACCAAACCGTCGGGTCGCTCTTCGAGGTACTGCCTTACCATCCGTGCCAGTGCGCTCAGGGCCAGCTTTTGACGATCATCCATGAACTCACCTCCGAGGGCGGGTTTGCTCAGATACCCAATCAAGTGACTGCTACCGCAGAGGCCAGACCACCATCAGCGTCGGTATGCTGACGATGACGATCACGAGCGAGAGCGGCAGGCCGAGGCGCGGATAGTCGCTGAACCGGTAGCCGCCCGGCCCCATGACCAGGGTGTTGCACTGGTGGCCGATCGGCGTCAGGAAATCGCAGCCGGCGCCGATGGCGGTCGCCATCAGGAAGGCTTCCGGCCGATAGCCGAGCGCGTCGGCGAAGCTCGCGGCGATCGGCGCCATGACCAGCACGGTCGCGGCGTTGTTGAGGAACGGTGTGACCGCCATTGCCGCAAGCAGGATGATGGTCAACGCGCCTGCCGGCGGCAAGCCGGCGGCAACCGTACCGAGCCACCCGGCAATGACTTCCGTCCCCCCGGTCGTGCGCAGGGAATCGCTGACCGGGATCAGCGCCGCTAGCATCACGAGGATCGGCCCGTCGACGGAACGGTAGACGTCGCGCAACGGAATGATGCGGAAGATGACCATGGCAAGGGCCGCTGCGAAAAAGGCGATCGGCACCGGCACGAGGCCGACTGCCGTCGAGCCCATGGCGGCGGCCAGGACCAGAAGCGGCAACGGCGCTTTGCGCGTGGTGCCGAGCAGGATCTCGCGCTGCGCGAGCGGCAGGCAGCCGAAGTCCTGCAGAAAAGACGTCAATTCGCGCCGCGCGCCTTGCAACACAATGACGTCGCCGGCGCGCAGACGAATGCTGCCGAGCCGCTGCTTCAGCCTTTCGCCCTGGCGGCTGACGGCGAGCAGGTTGATATTGTGGGTGTTGAACAGCGCCAGGCGCTGCGCCGACATGCCTTCGATCGGCGAGCCGCTGCCGACGACCGCTTCCACCGCCTCGATCTCGGACCCTGCCTTCTCGCGGCTACCCGGCGAGCGGTCTCCGGCGATCTTCAGCTTGGCCTGCGAGACAATACGATCGAGCGCCCCCGGCCCGCCTTCAAGCAGCAGGATGTCGTCGGCTTCAAGCGTGATGTCGGGCAGCGGCGCCAGATGCAGGCCGCGGCGAAAAATGGCGATGACGACGGCACCGCCATCGCCGAGCTTGACCAGAGCGCTGAGTGACTTGCCAATCGCGGGAGATCCGGCAGCAACGACGGCCTCCGACGTATAGTCGGTAATCTCGATCGCCGAATGAACCGAAACTTGGCTGCTGGTCCGTTGCGGCACGAGCTTGTAGGCAAAGAGCAGGAAGATGCAGCCGACCAGCGCCAAGGTCGCGCCGACGGGCGTGAAGTCGAACATCGTAAAACTCTCGCCGGTCAGTTCCTGACGCACGCGCGACACGACGATATTCGGCGAGGTGCCGACCTGCGTCATCAGCCCGCCAATCAGCGAACCGAAGGCCATCGGCATCAGGAAGACCGAAGGCTGGACATTCGACCGCCGGGCGAACTGGAAGGCGACCGGCAGCATGATCGCCAGCGCCCCGATATTCTTGATGAAGGCGGAAAGCACCGTCACCGTGATGACCAGCAGCGCAAGCTGGGCCCGGACCGACGAGATATTGGGCAGGAAGCGCTGGATCGCCGCATCCACCACGCCTGAGCGCGCCACGCCGGCGCTGACGATCAAGGCACTGCCGACGATGATGACGATGTCGTCGCTGAAACCGTCGAAGGCATGATCGTAAGGCACGATGCCGACGGCCACCGCCAGCATCAGCGCAGAACAGGCGATCACGTCGTATCGAAACCGCCCCCAGATGAAGAAGACCATCATGGCGCCGATGACGATAAACGCGAGAGACTGTTCGGCGGTCATGCAATACCCGGGTTCGGCGAAAGGACTGGGCGGGACGGAACGTGCAGTTGGCGCAAGGCCGAAACGCGCGATCCGCCGGAACGTTCACGAGAGAAGTAACGCATCTTTCTCCGCACCGGAATCCGGCTCAGCGACAAATCTGGGTACGAAGGCGAAATTCTCCAGCGACCGCAAGGCATTCACGCGACGTTGCCGACTTGGAAAACACCGTTGCCGCCCTACACTTTAGCAAAGGGTGTTGGAGCGCCTTGGCCGCCGCTTTTGCCGCCGGTGCCAGCGGACCATCTGCTTCCTCCACCGCGTCGCCCCAGGCTTGCTCGAAGCAGGCGCTAGGCTTGCCTAGATAATTGCGAGCCCTTGGATTTGCATCAGGAAATTGTACAATAGATCAAAGTGTTGCAGCGCGTTCCGTAGTCCATTTGAAGGCGAGGAACCTGACTGCGCCTCCCCTACCAAGCGCACCCGTAACCGAGGATCGCCGACATGAAAAACGCCCTTGCCGCCCTCTCCGTCGTTCTGCTTCTGAGCGGCTGTACCGCAAGCGGCGGCTCAAGCTATTACGGCTATTCGTCGAACCTCGAGCCGATCCCCGGCAGCATCACCTATGGCGGCCAGCCGCGCACCAAGCTCACGAAGTCGCCTGTCGGCAGCATCGTGCCGCACCAGTTCATCGACCAGTACGGCCGCAAGGTCTACGAAACCTATATCATCGAGCCGGACCGGTCGTTGCGCCTCACCAGCCGGCGCTGGCAGCCGGATGATATTTTCGATTTTGACTGACGCATTTCGTGGGGCGACTATGGGAGCGAGCGGCAGTCGCCGCTGCCGAATTGCGCGATCACCCAATCGCGCAACAACTGCGTCGCCGGTCGATCTGCCATCCGTGGGCTATAGACGAGATCGTAGCGGTCGCTTTCGAGCGTCACAGGAAAAGGCTGGACGAGAATGCCCGAGGCGAGTTCCTCGGCGACCAGCGTCAGGCTCAAAAGGCCGATGCCCTGCCCGGCTACGGCGGCCTGAACGGCATGGATTTCATCGGTAAACGAAAGACCCGCGTTCGCATCGACATCTGCGATGCCAGCCCGCTCCAGCCATTGCCGCCAGACCGGCGCACGCGGCTCGTCTCGGCGCGCCACACCCCAATCGAAATGAATGAGCGTTGAGCGTTTGAGATCCGCAGCACTTGCCGGCACCAGTCGCGGCGCGCAGACCGGGGCGAAACGATCGGCAAAGAGCGGCTCGGTTATGAGACCCGGGTAGTGTCCGCCACCGAGACGGATTGCGGCGTCCGCGTCCGCCTCCAGGTCGATCGTCCGGTTGGAAGCGTCGAGCCTCAGCGTCCAGTCCGGATAGGCTTCGCGAAACGAGCCGGCGAGCGGCGCCAGACGCTTGGCGACGAAGGCGACGGTGGAGGTCAGCCGCGCGACCTTGCTCCCCTGCTGGCGGCGCACATCGGCAATCGCCTGCTCGAAGCGATCGAGACCATCGCGCAGCACCGGAAACAGCGCCTTGCCGGCAGCCGTCAGATGCACCTGTCGCGTCTCGCGCTCGAAGAGCTTGACCTCCAGCATCTCCTCCAGCTGCCGGATCTGGTGGCTGACGGCGGTCGCCGAAACGTTCAGCTCTTCCGCCGCATGCTTGAAGCTCAGTCGGCGGGCGGCCGCTTCGAAGACCCGCAAGGCGCCGAGCGGCGGCAGCTTCCTCATCGCATCCTCATGGAAGAATTCATCTCATCTATCAGCTGAGAAATCACTCTTTGTCAGCCTGCTATCTCCTCAGCATATTGAGTTCAACAGCCAAGGCAACAGCGCCAAGCTGAGAAAAACTCAAGCATGAAAGGACAAAGCATGTCTCTCGAACAGGTCATCACCAAGCCGGATCCTTACGCGCCCTTCCTGCTTTCCCAGGCGATCAAGGCCAACGGCTTCGTCTTCGTCTCAGGGCAGGCGGCGATCGGCGATGACGGCGAGCTCGTCGGCGAAGGCGATTTCGACCGCCAGGCCGAACAGGCCTTCCGCAACCTCGACCGGGCCCTGAAGGCCGCCGGTTCCGGCCTCGACAAGATCGTCAAGGTTACGATCTTCCTGCGCTCCATGGAGAATTTCGGGAAGATCATCGAACTCCGTCGCAAATGGTTTTCGGCACCCTACCCCGCCGACAGCATCATCGAGGTCTCCTCGCTCTATTCGCCAGACGCGCTGATCGAGATCGAAGCGATCGCGCTCGACGCAGGCCGTTGAGATGAGCGCCGGAAATCGTTCCGGCATCGAAAGGACATTCCATGCATCTTGAACAGGTCGTCACCACGCCGGATCCCTACGCGCCGTTCCTGCTCTCCCAGGCAATCGGGGCCAATGGCTTCGTCTTTGTCTCCGGCCAGGCGGCAATCGGTGACGACGGCGAAATCGTCGGCATTGGCGATTTCGACCGCCAGGCCAACCAGGCTTTTCGCAATCTCGACCGCGCCTTGAAGTCGGCCGGCTCCGGGCTCGACAAGGTCGTCAAGACCACGATCTTCCTGCGTTCCACCGAGAACGCGGGAAAGATGGTCGACCTTCGCCGCAAGTGGCTTTCGGCACCCTACCCGGCCGAAAGCATGATCGAGGTTTCTTCTCTCTATTCACCCGATGCACTGATCGAGATCGAAGCGATCGCGCTTGACGGAGACCGCTGAGATGAACGCGCCACAGATCCTTCCATCTCCCGTTTTCACTGGCACCACCCTCAAGGGGCTCAATTTCACCACCCGCCTGTCGGTCGCGCCGATGACCCGCATCAGCGCTTCGGCCGCGGGCGTTCCAGGCGAACGCATGCAGCACTACTACGAACGCTTCGCCCGAGGCGGCTTCAGCCTGATCACGACCGAAGGCATCTACACCGACAAGGCCTATTCCCAGACCTACAGGGACCAGCCCGGCCTGACCGACAGGGAACAGGCGGCTGCCTGGCGCCGCGTCGTCGATACAGTCCACGCCGCTGGTGGCCGCATCTTCGCGCAGCTCATGCATGGCGGCGCATTGGCACAGGGCAACCCCTACCGCCCGGATACGGTAGGCCCCTCGGCCATACGTCCGAAGGGCACCCAGATGACCGGCTACCATGGCGACGGCCCCTATCCTTTGCCGCGCGAGATCAGCGAGGTCGAGATTGCCGAAGCGATCGAGGGCTTCGCTAATGCCGCTCGCTTGGCCATCGAGGTCGCCAGCTTCGACGGCATCGAGATCCACGGCGCCAACGGCTACCTGCTCGATCAGTTCTGCACCGACTTCTCGAACCGGCGGACAGATCGCTGGGGCGGCGATATCGTGCAGCGGCTCGGTCTGTCGCTCGAGGTGCTGAAGGCGGTGCGCACGGAGATCGGCCCCAGCGTCCCGCTCGGCCTGCGCCTCTCGCAGGGCAAGGTCAACGACTTCAGGCACAAATGGGCCGAGCGTGAACAGGGGGCAGCGCGCGTGTTCAAGGCGATGGCTGAAAGTCCGGCCGATTTCGTTCACGTGACCGAGTTCGAAGCCTGGAAGCCGGCCTTCGAGGGCGGCGACACTTCGCTCGTGGCGCTTGCCCATCGCCATGCGCCACGCCTGTTCCTCATCGCCAATGGCAGCCTGCACGATCTTGCGCGCGCCGAGGAGGTGATGGCAGCCGGAGCCGACATGATCGCGCTTGGCCGCGGCGCGCTCGTCAATCCCGACTGGCCGCAACTGACCGCCGAACGCAGCGATCTGCGTCCGTTCGACCTGCCGTTCCTCGCACCGATCAGCGACATCAAGGATAGTGAACTTGCTCTCTGAGAAAGAAAGGACCGACGGGCGCTTGAGAAGGCGCCCGTCGGCTACGTCGCTCGCGTTCGTTGAGGACTGCTCGTCGCGGTTACAACGCCGCGACGAA
Organism: Ensifer sp. 22460; assembly: GCF_052044935.1. Lineage (NCBI taxonomy): Bacteria > Pseudomonadati > Pseudomonadota > Alphaproteobacteria > Hyphomicrobiales > Rhizobiaceae > Ensifer > Ensifer sp. 22460. The sequence continues at coordinate 14,138 of NZ_JBQENZ010000022.1, read as the reverse complement.
ACGATAGGCTGAGCCGTTCCGCTCGGCGCGCCCGATCCCCGGATAGGCCCAGTGATAGCCAAGCAACGCCAGCCGCTCCGATGCCGCCCTGTCGATCAGAGCCTTGCGGTTCTTCAAGGCCAGTTCCGCATCCGTGTCGAAGCCGAAATGCCAGTCGGGATGTTCGAAAAAGACGACATTGCTGGTCACCGCATCGCCCGTTATCACCATGCCCTCATGCCCGGCGCCGTCGCCACCGGCAAGCTGAAGCGAGATGTGGCCGGGCGTATGGCCGCGCGTATCGAGCACCTGCATGCCGCTGACGATCTCGTCGCCGGGCTTGACCAGGGTCAGACGATCTTGCCCCGCGAAAAGATCGCGCTGCGCGCCCTTGGCAAAGCCATGCAACGCCTGCGGCATGGTCTTTTCGAAGTTCGGATCGGTCCAGAACTGCCACTCGGCCTCCGATACGAAATACTGCGCGTTCGGAAAGGTCAATTTGCCATCGGCACCAAGGGTCCCTCCGGCATGATCGGGATGCGCGTGGGTCAGCACCACCTTCGTGACCTCACCCGGATCGATGCCGGCAGCCAGCAGATTGGCGCGCAGCTTGCCGGCGCTTTCCTGGAAGTGGTTGCCCGAACCGTCGTCGACCACGATGACATCACCGCCGGTGCGGATAACAGGGATATTGGTATGAAATGGCGCGCGTTCCGGTGTGCCGCCGAGCCGACGCATGATGTCCGGCCGCTCCTCCGCCGTCGCATCCGGCAGCACGATGCCCACCGGCAGCATGATGAAGCCGTCGCTGACGACGGAAATGTCGAAACTGCCGTGCTGAAGGCGATGGACGTCGGCGGCGTAGACACCTTTCGGCAGGAGGGCGGAAGCGGCAATCGCGCTGGATCCGGCAAGGAATTCGCGGCGATCGGGGCCGGATGCGTCGGTGGGAGTACGGGAAGAGGTCATCGTTCTGGTCCTTGGCTGAAGCGTTTGGCGAAGGGTGCCGGTGCGCTCCGTGGGCCGCACCGGCGAGCAGGCGTTAAGCCTTGGCGAAGGCGAGCAGGTCGGCGTTGAGCTGATCCTTGTGTGTATCGGTGATGCCGTGCGGCGCGCCGGCATAGACCTTGAGCTCGGCATGCGGCACCAGCGTCTTCGAAGCTCTGGCGGCCGCATCGATCGGCACGATCTGGTCGTCGTCGCCATGGATGATCAGCGTCGGCACGTCGAACTTCTTCAGGTCCTCGCTAAAGTCTGTCTGCGAGAAGGCGACGATCGAGTCATAGGTGTTCTTGTGCCCGCCCATCATGCCCTGCAACCAGAAGCTGTCGATCATGCCCTGAGAGGCGACCGCACCCGGGCGGTTGAAACCGAAAAACGGACCCGAGGCGATATCGCGGTAGAGCTTCGAGCGATCCTTCAGACTTGCCGCCTGCAGCCCGTCGAACACCGCCTTCGGCAGGCCGCCGGGGTTCTTGTCGGTCTTGACCATCAGCGGCGGCACCGCCGAGATCAAACCGGCCTTGGCGACACGGCCCGTGCCGTGCCGACCGATATAGCGGCTGATCTCGCCGCCGCCGGTGGAAAAGCCGGCAAGAAAGATGCCCTTCAGATCGAGCGCGTTGATCAGATCGGCAAGGTCGTCGGCGTAGTGATCCATGTCGTTGCCGTCCCAGGGCTGCGACGAGCGCCCATGGCCGCGGCGGTCATGGGCGATGACGCGGAAGCCATTGGCGGCGAGGTGGAAGGCCTGCGCTTCCCAGCTGTCCGACGACAGCGGCCAACCGTGGCTGAGCACGACGACCGGGCCATCCTTTGGACCCCAGTCCTTGTAGTAGATCTCGACGCCATCGCGGGTGGTGATGCGGCTGCCCATGGTCTTTGCTCCCTCGGTGCCGGACGCGCCGGCGGTTGATGCGGTGGCGGATGCGGCCTTGGCCGGAATGTTCATTGCGTTGACCGCGGCGGCGGTGGCGGCGGCACCGAAGGCTGCCGAAAGAACGTTGCGGCGCGAAAGGCCATTGGAAACGGTTGCGGAAACTGCTTTTGCCTGTGTCATTGTCCTCACCTCTTTGATCTCTGTTGCCCGGCTTCCATCCCGTGGAAGCGATGGTTGAATTGATAAATCGGGGGGCCTAACCTCTCGACCGGCAAAGCTGACAACGATGGGGGCAGAAGTGACAAAACGAGCGGAAAGCGAACCGGCGGAGATCGGCATCGTCGTCTACCCGCGCGCCCTGATGTCGGCGATCCACGGGCTGACCGACATGTTCCAGGTGGCGAGCATGCAATCGGTCGAACAGAGCGGGGTAGACGCTCCCCAGATCCGCATCAGCCATTGGAAGCTGCAGGAAGACGGCTCGGTGGCGAAATCACGCGACACCCACCAGGATCCCTCTTCGAGCCTGGTGGCGCTGATCCTGCCGCCGACGCTCGCCGATCTGCCGGTCGGGGAGCGCATCGGCACCCTGCCCGCCTTCGTGCGCGAGCAGCATCAACGCGGCACGACCATCTGTTCGGTCTGCGGCGGCGCCTATCTGCTCGCCGAATCGGGCCTCGCTGCTGGCCGTACCATCACCACGCACTGGTCGCACCAGGACCTGATCGCCAACCGCTACGGCAATATCCGCGTCGACACCGACAGGCTGCTGATCGACGAGGGCGACATCATCACCGCCGGCGGCATGATGGCCTGGATCGATCTCGGGCTGAAACTCGTCGACCGGTTCCTCGGAACCGACGTCATGCTGGCAACGGCGCGGTACATGATTATCGATCCCGGCGCGCGCGAGCAGAGCTACTACAGCGTCTTCGCGCCGAAGCTCGATCACGGCGACAACGTCATCCTCAAGATCCAGCACTGGCTGCATGGCACCAGCACCAAGGGCGTGACGCTGCAGATGATGGCGGAGCGCGCCGGGCTCGGCGACCGCACGTTCCTGCGTCGCTTCCAGAGGGCGACCGGCTTCAATCCGACGGAGTATTGCCAGCGGCTGCGGATCGCCAAGTCACGCGATCTGCTGGAGCGTTCGCATCTCTCGATCGAGCAGGTTGCCTGGCAGAGCGGCTATGACGACACCAACGCCTACCGCAAGATCTTCCGCAAGATCCTCGGTCTCTCGCCAAAGGAATATCGCCTCCGCTTCTCGGTATCGGATGGTGCCCGGCGAATGGCCGCAGGAGCGCCGAATGCGGTGCCGGCTTTGTGACCTAGGGCGCTCCATCGATTGAGCGCGCCAGCAAGCTGCATCCGCTCAAGACCCGACCAAAGTGACAGCCCACAGCGCATCTCCTGGTAGGTTCTCGCCACCTGGCGCTCCTCCGATAAAGGACAACAAGCCGATCATGGGCGACGGCAACGCCGTCTTGGTGACCCCGAAGGGATAGAAAACGCAAAAACCGCCGCGCGCCCGTTGGGGCGCGCGGCGTGCATTGAATATAGTGGTTTGGAACGATCTTCCTTGGACGAGCGGTCAATCCAGATCTGACTTGTCTCGGAACTCGGCCGGCAAATCTCGTCGACCCAGCTTAGGCCTTCGCGGCGCCTCCGATCTCAGACGGCCCCGTCAGCCCTTGCCCATGATGACAAAGACGACGCGGCGGATCGCCTCGGCGAAGCTGACGCCCAGCGCCATCGCCGCGATGCCGGTGACGCCCAATGCGCCGATCCCCATCAGCTTCCAGCGCCTGACGTCGTCGGTCACCGGCTTCATCTCCGCGACGTCCGCACCGATCGCCGAGACAGACGCCTCGATCTCACCCACGCGATCGACCAGCTGTTCCATGCGTAGATGCACGCTGCCATGAATGGCGGCGTACTTGTCCTCGGCGCGGCGGCCGCCCTGCTCGATTCGGCGGATAGATTCCTGCAAGCCGCGCATGCCCGCAACCAATTCGCCGAGCTGGCGGTGAACGGCAACATCGATTTCAACTGCCGACATCGGCGCGCTCCCCATGTCCGGCGCATTCCGCCCGTGTCCAGATTTCCGCCGTGCAGAGGCCAACGGCCGTGCGATCAATCCGGCGTTGATCGGCCGCAGTCGCGCCGCGCGCGCCGACGAGATCAGTTCCGACGACGCCCCGCAGACCCGGAACACTGGCCGGTTGCGAAGTTCCACAACCCGCCTGCATCAAGGCAGGAATCGTAATCAAGGCGCTTTTCGCGAGCGCGGCTATGAGCGTCATTGTTCTGCCTTTCGATAGCATTGGCGATGGAACGGGCACCGTCGGCCCGGATTTCGTGAACGAGCCAAACGATGCCGGCGAGCAACAAGCCGCCGACCAACAACTTCGGCCCGGCCAGCATCATCTGGCCCAGCCAAGGCGGCGTGCTAGCAGGTACCAGGTTTCGGAGAGGACGCCGGCAGCAAGGCCGACGCCAACCTCCAACAGCATCTGGATGTCCGGATCATCGGCAATCGCGGGACCGGTTTCAGGCGCCAGCAAGCCCTTCGCAACAAGCAAGCCGGCGCCATAGCGCAACACGATACGGATCATCACGGCGCTCATTTCGCCCACCTCGCGAAAATTGAGACAATCACGGTGACAAGGCGTTCGAAGATGTTGCCAAGAGACGGGGCCGAAGCGCTGGCGCCCTCGCCTTTTGCCTCCGATCCCGACTTTCCGGGCCGAAGCACCACGACGACGCCCGACTCTGCCGACCCCGCCATTTGCTGGCCACTCCGGCCATATCCGGCTCCCGCAATGCCGCCTCAAACGCCCGGCCATAAGCCTCGATCGTCGGGCCATTTTGCCTGATATCCCCATTGATAATCGCGCGGGATGCCGCATAACGATAGCCGGTTGCCGCCCCGGAAAGGCTCTCGTCCGTGTCGAAGTCGGAAAGCCGTTTCCCGGTAAAAAGCCCCTCCGTCATGCCGTCGAACAGGATGTTCACTGCGGAACTCCTCGAACCAGTCGCCAGCGGTGGAAAACACCTTGAAGCGGTCGGTCTGCATGCGCTGCAGCATGTCGGAGATCCCCGCCTCGACGCCGTTGGTGCCGTCGTCGAAGGTTGCGCGCTCGGAAAGCATCGCCAGCCCCTGCCCGCGATATTGCGCCGCCAGCTGCTCGCCCGAGCCCTTGTCGTGCTGCAGCCCGTCATGCGGCCACGCCCACGGCAGCCAGGGCCCCCAAGGTTTGAGCGCCGCTGCATGGATGATCGGCGTCGCCTCGCGCTCGCGGTAGACCCGGGTCACATAGAAGACATCGGCCTCCCGGTCCCAGGCGCAAAGCGCTGCGGCAAAGGGGTGGTCCCAGCCGAAGTCGAGCCCGCCGATCTGCACCCAATGCCTGGGTATCTCGAACGGCTCGACGCGGATCTGTTCCTCGGTCACCGGGAAAATCCGGCCGGAGCCGAGTGTCGGCACACCCTTGGTGCGCGCTTCCTTCTCATGCGCCGGGTAGCTCGCAACGATCTTCGCGCGCTCCTGCGGCGTGTAATGCTCGGCATCGTCAATCGTCATCGTCACCACGGTCCGGTCTTCGGAGGGTTCCAGCAGGTAGCGGCTGACGACCGAGCTCATGCCTTTCAGCGGCGTAAAGGTCACGGCGACCGAGCCGCCCGTCGCATTGGTGCGGGTGATGCCCTCGAAATAGACATCCTCCGGCGGCTCCTCGTCGAACCAGACATAGTCCACCGTGTTTGCCTGCCATTTCGCCCGGCCCTGCTCATAGGCTTTGAGAAGCAGCGTCGAGGTGCCGCCCGAAGCATGGCGCACCGTCACGCTGTCGAGCGCGCCGGAAGCGCTGGAACGCCGGGTCCAGCCTGAAATATTCGATTTCGGGATATAGCCGGTGCCCCAATCCTCCTCGCTCATCGGCGGGCCGACGAGCAGCCGCTGCACGCCATCGCGTGTCAGCTCGTGCGATTCCGAGCCGCCGATCATCGTGATCGGCCGCTCGAACCGTCGGCCCGCCCACCAAGAGGGATAGTCGCCTGTCAGATGCATCGCCGCTTCCGCAGCACCGGCCAGCGTCTTGCCGAGCTGATTGCCGGCCATGAACAGCCGCTCGCGGAACGTGGCCCCTGCTTCATGGAATGCCGTCTGCCTCGCATAGGGCCGGTAATAGAGCAGCCTATTCGTGTTCTGCCGGCGCCCGATCTCCATCGCCAGCTCCATCCGCTCCTTGAGCAGCAAGGAAAGGCCGGATGGTTTGGTCGAGCTTGCGGATCCGCTGAAGGAGTTGTTCATCCGTCATCTCGCCGATCTGGTTGGCATTGATGGTCACGTCCTTCGGCATCAGCGCCGCGACGGCCTTCAGGAAATCATGCGGGTTCTTCTCGATCAGCGCGTGGATCGCCGCTGCCCCGCGGCTTTCCCAGGCCGAAAGCATGTCTTCGAGGAAAAGCTCGCCGAGTTTGGTGCGTACCGCCTTGCGGGCGCGCGGCCGGATGACCGCACCTGCCCGGTCGGCGCGCGGCAAAAAACGCCCGGTTTTCGGGTCCTTGGCTGGTTTGCTTGTCATGGAAATTACTCCGGGCAGGCTGAGCCGCTGAGCCTGCTGGCAGCCGCGGCTTTGACAGAAAAGGCACTCGGCCTCGACTTCGGTCCGTCACCTCGTCTTTGCTCGAATGGCTCGGCGCACCTGCCAATCGTCGAGCGCCGTCACCGCGGACAGCGCAACGCGCGCCGAGCGTGACAGCCGATCACAGAAAATTTCGGGTGTCACGCCGGATGTCACGCTTGCAACCTTGACTTCAGGTTGTATCCGGTCATCAATGCGGCCCACCGGGTTGCCCCGTTTCGGGTCCTCTTGGCGGAATGCATCGCAAGCGCCCTGCTAGCCAGGGAAAAGCCAAAGTAGTTCAAGATTTTGAGTAATTTATCAGCCTAGCAGGCCCGCTGCGGGAACCGTGCGATGGATGCAACAGGTGTCAGATGATCCGCAACGCGTTCAGTAAGTTGAAGACCATTTTCACCCCGCGGCCCTCCGCAACGAATATCTCGCCCAGGTTGCTTGAACTGGCCACCTCGGGGAACGTCGACGCCCAGGCAAAACTGGCCGAAATCTATTTCAACGACGGCGGCGAGGAACACTACGCCGCCTCGCTTCACTGGAACCGGCAGGCCGCCCGCCAGGGTCATCCCGCCGCGCAGGCCCGTCTCGTCACCATCTATCAAAGGGGGCTCGGCGTCGAGCGCGATCCGAAAGAGGCCTCGCGCTGGCTTCGCAACATTGGGCAACCGCGCGCGCGAATTGAGCCCACCCGCGCCGTTTCCGGCAAGATCGCCAAACAGGAAGCATAGCAAGCGCCAACCGGCCTTGGCGAAGCACCGTAACGATCCGCAACGGTCAGGCGGCCATTGCGCACCTTCATGTCTCCTTAAGTCGACCTCGATTTAAGGAGACATACAGAAAATCAAAGTGCTGCAACGACCTTTGCGCGTCCGATAAGACGCGCGGCGCTGTAGGCCGCTCGCCTTAGCTGACCCGGAATCAAAAAGGCCGCTTCAATGACGAAACGGCCAGCCTGTAATATCCTTAGCCCGCTTCCGGGCGCTTGGCAAGCCCCGCCGCCTAAATTTGTTTCTGTTTTGTTCTTTTTTTTCGCGAGCCGCCTGCGTCGCTCGCCTCACGCCCACCTGCCGTCTCGCCCGCCCGCTCCCATCGTTTGGTGATATAGTTACGCCCGGCACGCGACACTGCCTTTGCCCCGCGGCGATGGGCCGCCGGCCAGGACCAAGCGCGCCATGTCCGGTTCGATGGCGAGGCGGTCGAAGGCCGTTCCCACGACGACGGGAGGATCCCATGACCCCACGATATCTGCTTGCCGCTGTTATCGCGGCGCTTGTCGCGCTTGCCGGCTGCACCACCGACCAGGCCAGCCGCAGCACCGCCCCTGCCCCAAGCCAGGGAAACCAGGGCACGCAAGGCGGCCAAGGCATGAGCCAGAGCGGCGGAAGCTCCGGCTACTAAAGCATGTCGCGCAAAAGTACGTAGCGGTTTTGCGATAACGACATGCGACAAACCAATAAAGCACGTCGCGCAAATGTGCGCAGCGGTTTTGCTGCGACAACCCAAAACTGAACGGCCCTGTGACGAGCGTCGCCGACCGCAGGCTGCCTGTCCAGTCCGCGTATGACAGCACCGCCATGCACGGAGCCTGCCGGCACCGTTCGCCTCGCTTCGGCGCTTGCTGATTGAACCTCCGGCGCCGAAACGCGTTGAGTAACCATGACGCGCAATCTCGGTGCCACGCCATTTGTTTGCGCGCATTCTGTGTTAAGCTTCCCCTTGGGAGGAAAATGCCATGGAGAATTTCTTCGCACTCGCCGCCATCGTCGTCGGCTCCGCCATCCTGGGGCTTGCGCTTGCCTACGGAATGCGCCGCAAGGACGCACACCGTCCTCCCGATCATGACGACGCCCGGTTGAAGTTCTAAAGCCTGTCGCGCAAAAGTGCGCAGCGGTTTTGCGACAACGACATGCGAAATATCAAGAACTTAAAGCGCAAGGAGCGAATCTGAAAGATCGCGACGCTTTAGAGCCGCTGGCTCTTCCATGAAACGTGCTAAGCGCGCAAGCGCCCGCTTCGCAGCGCCACTCGTTCGCCGGGCCGCACCATCTTGAGCGCGGACAGCGTCGACTGGCGACAGCGAGCACTTTGGCTCCCTTCCTCTCACAGACGTTCCCCTTGCCCGGCAGCCGGGAACCTTTCCCGCCTCCTCGCCTTACTCCTTCGACATGACCAACCGAGGAGATGCGAGGATGAGCAAGGCGAACCCGAAATCACGTGATCTCAGGCAGACACCCGAAGACCTGTCGCAACCCGCAGAACCGACCGTCGTGCCGATCGGCAGGATCCCGCCGTTGCCGGTCGATCTGGTTCCTGAGGGCGATGACATTCCGCCGGGTGACCAGGGCCGCGTGCCGCCGGTTCCGAGCCGCGATGAGGCCAATGTGAACCCGGACGACGCCCTGCCCGAAGACGGCGAGGAGAAAATCCTCGACGACGACCCGGCGCGCGAAAAGACCCGCTTCGACGAGGAGCTTCCGAAGAGCAGCCGATAGGCATGTCGCGCAAAAGTGGGCAGCGGTTTTGCGATAAACGACATGCGGCTAACTGACTTGCAAGCATGAACAGAAAAGCCCGCCGGTCACCACAACCGACGGGCCTTTTTTTGGAACGCGCTTCGCTCAGAAATAGGGCGAATAGCACTGCTGGCGCGGGCCGCCATAGGGCTGGAACGAATTGTCCCAAGCGCGGTACGAGCGGTAGCGGGCATAGCACCAGTCCACGTGCCGCGGGTTCACGCCGGCATCCGCCCGGCGCGGCGGCGCGGCAATGGCGCCGCCGATGATGACGCCGGTGCCAAAGGCCGCCAGCGGATACCACCAGCCGTCATTATGGCGGCGATAGCCATAGCGCTCGTAGCGATAGCCGCGGTAGCCGTTATAGTGTCCATAGCGGTAGCCGCCATCCCAGCCCGGACGCGGACGATACCCGCCATGCCAGCCTGGCCGCGGACGGTAGCCGCCGTCCCAACCGGGGCGCGGACGATAGCCGCCATGCCAACCCGGCGGACGCCGGCGATAGTGGCCGCCGTTCCATTCCCGGTGCTGCACCAACTCGACGTCGCTCTTCTGCACCCGCTCGATGGCAACCGCCGGCACGGCATTCGCCGGCGTGATGCCCGAAAGAGCCGTAACCGCCGCCATTATGACGATGGCAATCTTCTTCATCTCATCACCTGTCCGTTTGGAAACAGGCGGCAGTTTCGCGGAATGACGTGAACCCACAATGAATGCGATACATCTAATATGTAATACAACCCAAAGGCGGCATCCGCGGCCAGTGTTTCATGCGCGCGCGGCCCCATCCCCACGCAACGCGAGCGCATGCGCAATCAGCGTTTCCACCGCCGCGCCATAGGAGATTCCGTCTGCCGCAAGCGCCTTGGCATACATGCTGATATTGGTGAAGCCGGGAATGGTGTTGATCTCGTTGATGACCAGGCTTCCATCCGGCCGCAGGAAGAAATCGACGCGCGCCATGCCGGCGCAGGCCAGTGCCCGGAAGGCCCGCTCGGCCATCTCCTGCGCCCGCGCGCCCACCTCTTCGGCAAGGTCCGCCGGCGCATTCACGATCGCGCCGCCAGCGTCGACATATTTGGCGTCGTAGCTGTAGAAACCGTGGCTTTCGGCGGGGATGATCTCTCCCGGCCGCGACACGGTGAGCCTGCCCTTGGCGTCTTCCAGCACCGAGCACTCGATCTCGCGGGCCTGCACGAACTCTTCGATCAGCACCTTGTCGTCGTGGCGAAACGCCTCTTCCAGCGCAGCCGCAAGCCCGTCGAGGCTATTGACACGGCTGACGCCGACGGATGAGCCCTGCCGCGCCGGCTTAACGAAAACCGGCAATCCCAGTGTTTCCAGGATGGTTTCGCCGGAATAGGCGTCCTCCTGATGCAGCGCGATGGCACGCGCGACTGGCAACCCCTCGGCCGCAAGCAGGCGCTTGGCGAGCACCTTGTCCATGGCGGCTGCCGAAGCCGCAACGCCGCAGCCGACATAGGCGACATCGGCCGTCTCGGCGTAACCCTGCACCGTCCCGTCCTCGCCGAACGGCCCATGCAGCACCGGAAAGATCAGGTCGACGGCCGGCAGCAGCCCTTGCGTTCCGTCGGCGGCAATGGTGACCGCCCGGCCCTTGCCGCCCGGGATCAGCGCAACTTGCGTTCCTGCCGCCGGAATGGTCCGGGGCAGCTCGCCGTTTTCAAGCTCGAGCAACAGCCAGCGCCCATCCTTGGCAATGCCGATCGGCACGATCTCGTAGCGTGCTCTGTCAAGCGCCGCGACGACGTTGCGCGCCGACATCAGTGAAACCTCATGCTCCGCCGAACGCCCACCAAACAACACGGCAATGCGCAACTTCCCTGTCATGACGTCTTTCCTTCAGAATCGTGGCCAATGCTGATCCGCAAGGAAGCGGTCGAAGATGGCAACAAGACGTCAAGGAAACGTGCTATCGCTGCGACAGGAAAATTTTCTCAATCGACCGCAACACCGCTTGACCCTTCAGGCGGCGAGACACAATTGGAACGCGAAGGATAATTTGAAGGAGAAGTCGTCCATGGCCGAGGTCCTGCTCTTCCATCACGCCCAGGGGCTGACCCCGGGAATGCACGCTTTCGCCGAGGACCTCCGGGCCGCCGGACACACCGTGCACCTGCCCGATCTCTTCGAGGGGCGCACCTTCAACAGCATCGAAGAAGGCCTTGCCTATATCGGCGAGGTCGGCTTCGATGAGATGCGCGAGCGCGGCGTTCGCCTCGCCGACGCTCTTCCCCAGGGCCTCGTCTATGCCGGCTTCTCCTTCGGCGTCCTGCCGGCACAGAAGCTCGCCCAGACCCGGCCCGGCGCCCGCGGCGCCCTGCTCTTTTACTCCTGCATCCCGATCAGCGGTCAGTGGTCCTTCGGCCCCTGGCCGGATGGCGTGCCCGTCCAGATCCACGGCATGGACAATGACCCGATCTTCGTCGGCGAAGGCGACATCGACGCTGCCCGCGAACTCGTCGAGAAGGCCGACGATGCCGAGCTCTTCCTCTATCCGGGCGACCAGCACTATTTCGCCGACAGCTCGCTGCCGTCCTACGACGCGACGGCAACGGCGCTGCTGACGGATCGGGTGCTTGCTTTTCTCAGGCGGGTCTGAGGCTGCCCTATTGTAGGAAAAGCTCGGAGTTGCTCAGCAATCCCACCAATCGGTCATGGTGGCCTTGGCCGCTTTGCGTCGATATCGTTGAAAAACTCGTAGTTTGAGCATCCGCGACGCTCTCCACGCGGTTTTTCGAAGAGTTGGCAAGGTGTCTCTCGTTGTGATGCGGTGGGATGGCTCCAGGCAACCGGCCGTTATGCCACCATGGCGGCGGATGGGAGGCGAGAAGGTCTAAGCTTTGCCAGCCTTCTGAGGTTTTGTGCCGTTGCTGCGAGCAGGAATTCATCGCGAGCACCACACGGACCACGCAGTCTCAACCTGGCCATCCGCAGGATGCGCTTGAGGTGAGCGAAGAGCATCTCGACCTTCTTGCGACGATGCCGTGAACGCTCGTAATCGGGCGTGCCGGCAATGGCTCTGGCGACGTCACGGGCATCCTCATTGAGATCACGAGGGACTTTGCGAGCAACTGCATTCGGGCAGCAGCGCTGTTTCAGGTCGCACACATCACAGTCCTTCTTGCTGGCCCGATAGAGCCGGGTGCCCTCACTGGTGATGCCCGATCGGGGCGTCGCGTAGGTGCGACGGAACTGAACCAGCTCCTTGCCCGCCGGGCAGATGTAGCGATCTGCCTCGCCATCCCAATTGAAGTCGGCACGCGAGAAAGTCCCGTCTGTCCGGTTGGACTTGTCGAACACAGGAATGTGCGGAGCAATCTCCTTTTCCTTCACAAGCCAGGCCAGATTGTCAGCGGAGCCATAGGCACTGTCGGCGACCAGATAGCCTGGCTTCAGGCCAAAGCGGTTCTCTGTTCTGTCGATCATGGTGCGCGAAGCGCCAACCTCAGCCTGTCGAATGGCACGGGTGGCCTCGACATCGAGAATGACGCCATGGTCGGTGTCGATCAGATAGTTGGTGGCGTAGGCGAAGAAGGCATGGCCTTTATGGGCACCCGTCCACTGGGCTGCCGGGTCTGACGGGGAAATAAACTTCGGCGTTACCGGCGAAGCCGCACCAAAAGCAGCGTCATCAAGCACCGCCAGATATTCCTGAACGGAGCGGCCTGCATTCTCCTTCGCTTCTTGCGCGCTCCATTCTGCACTAGATACCGAGCGCTGTTTGTTGGCATCCGCGGCGATCAAGCTGGCATCGACGGCAAGGCCTTCAGCACCGACAAGACCCTGTACCAGGCAGCGCTCAACCACCGTCTCGAACAGATGCCGAAGGATATCGCTTTGCCGGAAACGTCCGTGGCGGTTCTTCGAGAAGCTGGAATGATCCGGCACCTTGCCGTCCAGTCCAAGCCGGCAAAACAGACGATAGGCGAGATTGAGATGAACCTCCTCGCACAGCCGGCGCTCCGACCGGATGCCCATGCTGTAGCCAATGATCAGCATCCGCATCATCAGTTCCGGATCGATCGACGGACGGCCGGTGCTGCTGTAATAGGGCTTCAACTGCGCGCGGACGCCATCGAGGTCCAGGTGGTTGTCGATCCGGCGGAGAAGATGGTCGGCTGGCACGTGCTCATCGAGACTGAAATCGTAAAAGAGCTGCGCCGGAGCCGCCTGCGTTCCCATCATTCGCCTGATCCCCTGCCAAATCACTCAGAGGATTGAATCACGCGTCCCAAGTGCCCGCAATGCCGAGTTTTTCAACGGTATCCGCCAACAGTAGACATTCGCCGACCGCGGCGCCGTGGCCGATATGGGGCCGAGAGCGGGACGGCAGGTTCCGGGCAGCAGCATTGATAAAGCGGACATTCGCTATCGGCTTAAATCAGCAGGTCGGCCATTGACTGCTGTCGACCCCTCCAGGTCGTACCTTGACCTGGATGTGAGCATCTGCTTCGGCCAAAAGCTATCGTCCATCGAGTGCGCAGCTGCCAGTCGCTACGCACTCGAGGATTCAGCTCAGTGGCCGGTGAATTAATCGCAAAACCATGGCATTTTCGAGGTGGACGATGCAGCTCCGAAACATGCGTTCCGGATCGCCCCGGTTAGCGACCTGGATTAGTCACCCTGATATATCCGCCCCAAAACGCACAGGATTCTAATTTCGGTCGACTGACGTTTGCGTTTCACGGACGAAGCGCGCCCGGTTCGCGTTGACGAAAGCTTCTACGGTCATCAGCGGGCCACCAATAATCTTCGTGCCGATGTCATCGAGACCGGCGAGGAGACCCTCTTGCTGGTCCAGCTCCGCAGCTTCGAAGTGCCGCCGCAAGACGGTGTCATCCTCGAGCCCCGCGAGCTCCAGAAAGGCCGATACGGTAAGCTGCTCGAAGGGCAGATCGACTCCGAGGACCCGACCAACCTCTGCTGCGAGCTCCTCGTGACTATACTCCTTCGGGCCGTGCAGCTGGTAGGCTTGGCCGCCGTGGTCTTCCGGCTTCTCCAGGATGTTGGCGATGATCTTCGCCGTATCGGCCGCGGCCAGCGGAGCAAAGCGGCCATCCTTGTTGAATGGCATGACGTAGCGGCCGCGCTGGATGAATG